>NZ_JAPTFX010000214.1:0-5361 GCF_030985895.1 Stenotrophomonas sp. Sm6012
CGCGGCCGGCTCTACCAGAAGCAGAAGGGCCGCTTGCGCGGCCCTTCGTGTTTCTTACTTCAGCTTCGCATCGGCGCGCAGGGCGGCGGCGCGGTCGGTCTTCTCCCAGGAGAAGGCCGTGGCGTTGACGGTCTCGCCTTCGCCGTTGAGGTAGCTGAACTCCTTCGGCTTGCGGCCGAAGTGGCCGTAGGCCGCGGTCTGCTGGTACATCGGGTGCACCAGGTCCAGCATCTTGATGATGCCGTACGGGCGCAGGTCGAAGTGCTTGCGGATCAGCTTCTCGATCTTGTCGTCGCTGATCTTGCCGGTGCCGAAGGTGGTGACCGAGATCGAGGTCGGCTCAGCCACGCCGATGGCGTAGGAGACCTGCACTTCGCAACGGTCGGCCAGGCCGGCGGCAACCACGTTCTTGGCGACGTAGCGGGCCGCGTAGGCTGCCGAACGGTCGACCTTGGACGGGTCCTTGCCGGAGAACGCGCCACCACCGTGACGGGCCCAGCCGCCGTAGGTGTCGACGATGATCTTGCGGCCGGTCAGGCCGCAGTCGCCCACCGGGCCGCCGATCTCGAACTTGCCGGTCGGGTTGATGTGGAACTTGGTGCCCTTGTGCAGCCACTTGGCCGGCAGCACCGGCTTGATGATCTCTTCGCGGACGGCCTCGATGAGGTCCTTCTGCTTGATGCCCGGGGCGTGCTGGGTCGACAGGACGACGGCGTCGATGGCCGAGACCACGCCGTTTTCATAGCGCAGGGTGACCTGGCTCTTGGCGTCCGGGCGCAGCCACGACAGCGGCGAGTTGCGCTTCTTGCGGATCTTGGCCTGCTGCTCGACCAGGCGGTGCGACAGGTGGATCGCGGCCGGCATGTAGCTGTCGGTCTCGTTGGTGGCATAGCCGAACATCAGGCCCTGGTCGCCCGCGCCCATTTCTTCCGGCTTCTTGCGGTCCACGCCCTGGGCGATGTGCGGCGACTGCTTGCCGATCAGGTTCAGCACGCCGCAGGTGGCGCCGTCGAAGCCGACCTCGGAGCTGTCATAGCCGATGTCCGTGATGACCTTGCGGGTCAGCGCTTCCAGGTCGATCCAGGCGCTGGTGGTGATCTCACCGGCGACAATGGCAACACCGGTCTTGACCATGGTCTCGCAGGCCACGCGGGCGCGCTGGTCCTGGGTCAGGATCGCGTCCAGCACCGCATCGGAGATCTGGTCGGCAACCTTGTCCGGATGGCCTTCAGAGACCGACTCGGAGGTGAAGAGATAGCTGGACATCAGGCGGTATATCCCTTGATTCGGATGGAAAGATGGGCGCGCATGATACACGGGGTGCGCCGCCTGTGCATTGTGAACCTGTACCGGTTGGCGGTGGTTAAGGCCGCGTAGGCCCGGCAAGGGCCGTCCGGCGGGGATTGGGACTCAGCCTCGGTGCCCAGTGTTCCACCAGCGTGACAACGGGCTTGGGGGCCTGACCGCTCCGACCGCGCTGCCTGCGACGCCCGCCCTGCCGTCATCGTTCTGCCCCGAAACCGCCATCTGGCTGCCGCCTGCCGGGCGCAGGCTGTCGGCCAAACCGGCCGCCGGGCATGAATGGAACCGCCATGCAGGAACTTGAACAGCGCCTTCAGCAACGCTTCCCCGATTGGTTCCATGGCCGCCGTGGCCAGCTGGCGCGGCCGTTGCTGCGCAGCGTTGGCCGCTGGTCGCGGCTGGACCAGATCGAAGCCTTCCTGCAGCGCAGCGCAGGCCTGCGCGGGTTCGGCTTCGTCGCCGCCGGCCTGGAATTCATCGACGGCCAGTACCAGGTGGACCCGGCCGCACTGGCGAAGATCCCGGCCACCGGCCGCCTGCTGATCGTCGCCAACCATCCTTCCGGTGCTTTGGACGCGCTGGCCCTGCTGGACGCGGTCGGCCGCATCCGCCGCGACGTGCGGATCGTGGCCAACGACCTGCTGGGCGCGATCGCGCCGCTGCAGGATCTGCTGCTGCCGGTGCGCATCCTCGGTGGCAAGGCCCAGCGTGGCAGCCTGCATGCGGTTGAAGAGGCGCTGGCTGCCGAGCAGTGCGTGATCGTGTTCCCGGCCGGCGAAGTCTCGCGGCTGTCGCTGCGCGGCATCCGTGATGGTCGATGGCAGCGCGGGTTCGTGCGCTTCGCCCGCGCTGCGGGCGCGCCAGTGCTGCCGGTGCGGGTGGAGGCGCGCAATTCGGCGCTGTTCTACGGCGCTTCGACCCTGTTCAAGCCGGCTGGCACCGCGCTGCTGGCACGCGAGATGTTCACCCGTCGTGGCCGCCCGCTGCGGCTGAGCATCGGCGAGCCGATGCAGCTGGCCAAGGCGGGCGATCCCGGGGCACAGCTGTTGGCGGTGCGCCGCGCGCTGTATGCGCTGGGCCGCAATGGCGCGACCGGCGGGGATGTTGCCTGCGCCGGCCCCGAGCCGCTGGCAGCGCCCGTGCCCCCTTCGCAGGTCGCTGCCGGCATCGCCGCCGCCGCCCAGCTGGGCCAGACCGCCGATGGCAAGCAGATCCTGCTGGCGACCTGCACCGCCGATTCGCCGTTGCTGCTGGAGCTGGGCCGCCTGCGTGAGCTGACCTTCCGCCAGGTGGGCGAGGGCACCGGTCGCAGCCGCGACCTGGACGACTACGATCCGCAGTACGAGCACATCGTGATCTGGGACGCCGCCGCGCAGCGCATCGCCGGCGCCTACCGGATCATGCGCGGTGCGCAGGCACTGGCCCGGCACGGCCTGTCCGGGCTCTACAGCGCGTCGCTGTTCCGCTACTCCGACGACGCCATCACCCATATCGCCGAGGGCCTGGAGCTGGGGCGCAGCTTCGTGGTGCCCGACTACTGGGGCAGCCGCAGCCTGGACTACCTGTGGCAGGGCATTGGTGCCTACCTGCAGTGCCGGCCGGGCATCCGCTACCTGTTCGGCGCCGTATCGATCAGCGCCGCGCTGCCGCGTGATGCGCGCGAGCAGCTGGTGGCGTACTACCAGCGCTATTACAGCGGTACCGCCGGCCTGGCCGAATCCAACCGGCCGTTCCAGTACTTCGCCGCGCCGCCGAGTTTCGGCGAACTGGATGCTGGCGCCGCGTTCGATGTGCTGAAGGCCAACCTGGCCGCACTCGGCACCGGCGTGCCGACGCTGTACCGGCAGTACACCGATCTGTGCGAACCCGGCGGTGCGCGCTTCCTTGCCTTCGGTGTCGACCCGGATTTCAGCGACTCGATCGACGGCCTGATCGAAGTGGACCTGTGCGCGATCCGGCCCAACAAGCGCAAACGCTACCTGCGCGACGCGGGGACGCCGGCATGAGCATGCTGGCGAACCTGTCGCCGCGCCGGCGTGCAGTGTTCGTCTCGGACGTGCACCTGGGTTCACGTCATTGCCATGCCAGCGAGCTGGCGCGGTTCCTCTCGCAGCTGCGCTGCGAACGCCTGTACCTGGTCGGCGACATCATCGATCTGTGGTGGATGGCCCATCGCCGCGCCAACTGGCGGCAGTCGCACAGCGAAGTCGTCCAGGCCCTGCATGCGCTGCGCCGGGCCGGCACCGAGATCATCTACATTCCCGGCAACCACGATGCTTCGCTGCGCCAGGTGTGCGGGCTGATGCTGCCGGCAATGCAGGTGCGCCGACGCGCCATCCACGTGACCGCCGACGGCCGCCGACTGCTGGTGGCGCATGGCGACGACTACGACGGTGTGACCCACTTCGGCGGTCTGCAGGAAAAGTTCGGCGACTGGCTGTACTACCGCATCCTGACCGGCAACCAGGCGTTGAACGCCGTGCGTCGCCGGCTGGGCATGCGCTACTGGTCGCTGTCGGAATTCCTGAAGAAGCGCAGTGGCGCGGCCGAGCGCTACATCGAGCGCTTCGTGCAGGCCGGGCTGGATGACGTGCGGCGGCGTGGCCTGGATGGCATCGTCTGCGGCCACATCCATCGCGCGGCGCTGGTTGAACGCGATGGCCTGGTTTACGCCAACGATGGCGACTGGGTGGAGAGCCTGACCGCGCTGGTCGAGGATCATGACGGCGCCTTGCGCCTGCTCGACCACAACGGGCAGACCCTGGTGGAACTGCCGGGCGCGCGCCTGTCGCAGGCGGCCTGAACCTGCTCTTGTAGAGTCGAGCTTGCTCGACTGCTCTATCCGCAGTCGAGCAAGCTCGACTCTACAGGGGCGGAACAGTCGAGCAAGCTCGACTCTACAAACGCGTGGCCATCGCGCTAGCATCGGTCCATGGATTCCCTGACCCAGATCGTGCTCGGTGGCGCCGTCGCCGCTGCCATCGCACCGCCCGGCCATCGCCGCGCGGCCCTGCTGGCCGGTGCCGCGCTCGGCACCCTGCCGGACCTTGATGCCCTGTGGCTGGGCTTCACTGCGGCCGACCCGGTGGCCAACATGATCGAGCACCGCAGCTTCAGCCATTCGCTGCTGGTGCTGCCGTGGGTGGCGGCGCTGCTCTGGTGGCTGTTCAAGCGCTTCGGCAACGGCCGGGTCGCGCAGTCTCCGGTGCGCTGGTTCTGGGCGATGCAGCTGGCGCTGGTCACCCACCCGCTGCTGGATGCGTTCACCGTCTACGGCACGCAGCTGTGGTGGCCGTTGCGGCCGCACCCGACGATGGGCTCCAGCGTCTTCATCATCGATCCCGGTTACACGGTGTGGCTGCTGCTGGGCTGCGTGCTGGCCTGGTTCGGCCGCGCGCGGCCGTGGGCGGGCAAGGTGCTGGGCGTGGCCCTGCTGATCAGCAGCGGTTACCTGGGTTGGGGCCTGCTGGCCAAGGCGCAGGTCGATCGTGCCGCCGAACAAAGCCTGGCCGCGATGGGTCTGGGCGATGCGCCGCGCTTCTCGGTGCCGATGCCGTTCAACACCCTGCTGTGGCGGGTGGTGGCAATGACCCCGAATGGCTACGTGGTCGGCGACCGCTCGCTGGTGGCAGACCACGGACCGATGCGGTTCGAAGGCCATGCGTCCAACGTGCAGGCGTTGCGGGAGGCGCAATCGATGCCGGCGGTGCAGCAGCTGCAGTGGTTCAACCGTGGTTTCATGCGCGCGCAGGTGGTGGACGGCCGGTTGGTGCTGAGCGATCTGCGCATGGGCCTGGAGCCGGATTACACCTTCAACTTCGCGGTGGCCGAGCAGGCTGATGGGCAGTGGCGGGCGATCACGCCCGAGCAGGTGCGGGTGGATTACAGCAGCCCTGCCGCGCGCGCTGACGTCGGTCGCCGCCTGGCCGCGATGTGGCAGCGGATCTGGCAGGAGCCGGCGACATCGCCGGGTGCGGTCGACCACACCGCCGTGCACTGATCCGTAGATCCAAGCCATGCGTGGATGGCGGTGCAGCGGCGGCGGCAGCCACGCATGGC
>NZ_JAPTFX010000215.1:0-5304 GCF_030985895.1 Stenotrophomonas sp. Sm6012
CGATAGCGCGCCAGGCCGCCATTGCTGCCCAGCCGCTCGGCGGCGGTGATGCGACCGTGCAACGGGCGCAGGCTGCCGTCGGCCTGCTGCAGCTGCAGCAGCGCGCCCTGCCCGATCAGCGGCGCCAGCTGCAGGCCGGCGTCCAACGACAGGGCGGTGATCGTCCACTGGAAACCGATGCCATCGATCTGCTCGACGCCATCGAGGGTTTCGGCGACCAGCACATCGCTCCCCAGCGACGTGTGCAGCCGCAGGAAGCGCTGGGCGTGCGAAGGGCCGGCCAGCGCAGAGCGCAGGGCGGGCCATTGCGGAGCAGGAACGGAGCCATCCATGGAGCAACGCGCGCAGGGCCAAGGGGCCGTGAGCGTGTTGCTGAAACAGGGGCCGAGGAAGAGGGAATTGCGACACGGCAGACAGGTCCGCCGTGAAACGCAGGCGCTACCTAGGTGTCGCGCCCGCTAGGAAAACTACGAAATGCCGATCGCATGCAGAACAGGAGGGTGTTACCCGCCAAGAGACCAGCCTGAAAACAGCAGCGAGCCAGCCAAGGCAGGAATCAATGCGCCATGCCACGCGTGATCGCCGCAGCGCGCTGCTTCAGCTGGGCCACGGCATCGGGAATCATTTCCATGCCCACGTCCAGGCCCGGGTTCAGCACCAGGCCGACACCGTCGCCGATACCGGCCAGCAGCGCGTGCACCGCGATCGGCATGGCATGGGCAAACTGCGGCAGCTGCTCGTGCCACAGGCCGGCGCGCTCGGGCGAGGTGAACACCGCGAACATCGGTTCGCCGCTCTCGCTGGTCAGCACCAGCGGCGAGATGCTCTCGTCCCAGGCGCCATCTTCGCCGATGGCCTTGTCCAGCAGCACGAACGCCGTCGAGGTCAACAGGCCATCGAGGAACTGCGATGCGGTCAGCGTCCCGTCCTGGGCCTGCAGCAGGCGCACCTCGAGGTCGTTGAGGGGTTCGAACGGGGTGTCGTGGTCCATGGTGGGTTCCGGTACGTGATTGCAGGCTGCAACTTTAGCAGGCCGGGGGTTGCGCACGGCAGCGTATCGGCAGAGATACGCGGGCTTCAGCGGCCGATGAGACTTTCCGCGGGAATGCCCAGGTTGCGGTGAAGCTTCCGGATCATTTCCAGAGTCAGGCCGCGCTTGCGATTCAACACCTCATAGACACGGTTGAGCTGGCCGATGGACGGCACCAGATCCTTCACGGTCAGACCGCCCTGCTCCATGCGGAAGCGAATTGCCTCGATCGGATCTGGCGGTTCGATCGGGTAGTGCTTCGCTTCGTAGGCTTCAACCAGCGTTACGAGAATTTCGAATCGATCGCCATCCTCGCTCCCCGGCTCCGGCTCGTTGTCCACATAGGCCGAAATCTCGCGCAGAGCGTTTTCGTAATCGCTTTCCGTACGGATGGGCTGGATGTTCATAGAAGCTCCACAGTGTCGGCGTCGATCCGGTCGTACTCGGCGTGGGTGCCAATGAACTTGATGTAGACCACTTGAAACCTGTAACCCACAGCGACGATAAGCCGGTAGCTGTTGCCCTTTATGTTGAACACCACACGACTGTTCGCCACGAAACTTGCGCTTGCGTAACGTTGGCGTACGTCGTGCGGTGTGCCCCATACGGCGTGCCTGACTTCGTCATACCAGGACCTCAGCGCTGCTTCCGAATCGGGATGGCGTTCCCAGAATCGTTTCAGCGTCGCCAAAGCAACCACTTTCATTCGCAGATCCTAGTCCCAAAATGGGATATAAGCAACCCTCTCATCTTCATCAGCCACCGATGAATCCGTGCCGCCACAGCCAGCCCAGCAGGGCCAGCCCAGCCACGACCACCAGCATCAGCGGCAGGCCGAAGCGGTGCCGCCACGGGATCGGCACCCCACCCAGCTGCTGGTCCATGGTTTCGGTGTCCAGTAGCCAGCCGTGCTCGCAGCGGGTGCAGGCCAGCTCGTAACGGCGCTGGTAGGCAAAGCCGAACAGCAGGTCGATGCGCGCCATCCTGTAGCGCAGCTGCGGCGCGAAGTCGGTTTCCGTTCCGCAACGCAGGCAATGGTGGGCTTCCGTAGGACCGACGATCACCACCCGTTCCTGCTGGCCGATCAGGAACATGGATCAGCGCGCCTGGCAGGCGGGCTGCTGCAGCAACCACTGCTGCGCCGCAGCCAGCGTGGCGGCATCACTGTCGGTGCGCTGGTCTGGTTCGATCTTCAGCCCATCCCCCTGGCCATTGCGGTCCTGCATCACGCTGGTGGTCAGCAGCAGTGCGCTGCCATCGACCAGCGGCCGCATCACGTTGGCAGTGGACAGCCCCGAGGTGGGTTGGCCGAAACTGCGCGTGTGCGGGCGGCCGCGGAAGGCAAGCACGGTCGCCTCGCCGGAACTGGCGGTGCGCGGCCCGGTCAGCACCGCCACCGGCGCGCCTGGGTGTTTGAGCAGATAGCCGGGCCCGCCAAGATCGACCCGCACGTGCTCGCCATGACGCACGCTGGACGGCGTCAGCTGCCAAAGCGACGGACCATCTGCGGCAGCGAAGGAACCCACGTTCTCGTCGGCGCTGGGCGTGACGCGCAACAGCGGCGCTGCGCCCAGCAGCATCGGCCACATGTTGCCGCCGGTGTTGCCGCGCAGATCGACGATCCAGCCGCAACGATGGCGGCCGTCCTGGTCCCGGATGATCGCCTGCCAGCGCTGCGCACGTTCCTTCATCCGCTGGTGCGCGGTGGGGCCCTGCATGACGCTGTAGCCCCCGATCTCCACCCGGCCGATGCGCGGGTCCAGCGCTTCGGTCGAAGCGATCGCTGCACTCGGCGCCGGCGTCGCTGCACCATTGGCGCGTGCCAGGCGTTCTGCCTTCGCCTGCAGCTGCTTGGCGCTGATCCACGCGCCATGCCCGCCAGAACTGCGACCGGTCGCCTCCTGCAGCACCGCGCGGGCCAGCGCCGGATCGTTCTGCGCCGCCTTCAGGCGCGTACGGATGGCCGGCCAGTCCACGCGGTCGCGGTACAGCGACTCCTTCTCCAGCATGTCCAGCAACTGGGCCTGCGCCTGTGCTGTCGGCAGGTCGATGGCGTCCGGGGCGGCGGCCTGTGCGCTGCTGCAGAACAGGGCGCCCAGTACAGCGGCGATCACGCGGAGATCAAGCGGCATTCGACGTTCCTTCGTCGTGGATGAGTAGCGCAGCATACGCGCTTGCCGCTGTCGTTGTATGTCGGCTTTGGCACGCGCCGCGCACAGCAACATTTGCAACTTTGCCCATGTTGTCACTCGGGCAAAAGCGCGAAGGTGGCTCTGCCGGCGCGCTTTGCGCTGGCCGGGATTGGCGTCCTGAATCAAACATCGAAGCAATCGAGTTGCCGCCTCAACGGCAATCGCGACAATGCACCGGCTCGCCCATGGCGGGCGGTGCGTGGGGATCCTCGTGATCCGTCGGCTTTTTTCGCTTCGATTTTGACCGGCACGCCAACCCGCACCGCCCGCCACCTTGCATCCCGCAGGTGGCCTTGCCTCGTGAGGTTGCCGCCATGAACACGCCCTACCCCGCCTATCCCCGTCTGCACGCCCTGCTGGGCGATGTCCTGCCCGACCTGGCGCTGCCCACACCCGTGGCTGAAGCGCTGGAAGATGCATTGTGCGAGGGCGACGGCGATGCCGCGCCGTCGGCCTTCTTCGCCCGGTTGCGCGGTATCGCGCAAAGCCATGCTGCCGATGGCCAGCCCTGGCGCGAACGGCACCTCAGCGAGGCGCGTGGCCGGGAACTGGCCGAGGCCACGCGGTGCCTCGCGGCGGTGTCCGCCTGCGGGGGTGTGTTACTGGCGGCGCAATCGGCGCGCGAGATGGATGATGCGGCGGCGCAGTGCCCGCCGCAGGTGGAGGAAGGCCTGCTGCATGCGGTGGTGGTGCTGGCCGATCATGCGGGTGGGTTGGTGGCACCGGGTGCATGCGCGGGATCGTGACGCCGATGGATTCGTGTCGACCAAGGTCGACACCCACCAGAGCAGATTATGGCGTCGGTTGGAACCCGGAGCAGGTCATGGCGCCGGTTGGAATCCAGAGCGGATTGGAACCCGGAGCGCATCATGGCGGTGACGGGATGAGTGCCGACCGAGGTCGGCACCCACCCGAGCCCGCGGACTGGTGACGTCCGCGCGCAGGCCGATGTTGCCTTCGATGATGCGGCGCTTCTCGTTGCGATCGCCGCCCAGTTCGCGGGTGTAATCGGCTACCGCGTAGGCGCTGATGGTGCGGTTGAAGCGCCCGACCACCCCCACGCCGGCTTCCAGCGCACGCGAGCGCTGCGAGTTGACGATCACGTCGTCGTCGAAGCGGATGCGATCCTCGCCGGAGCCGCCGTGCCAGTAGTTGAGCTTGAAGTACGGCTGCCAGCCGTTGTCGGCCAACTGGTAGTCACCGGCCAGGCGCAGGCCGATGCGGCCGGTCCAGGCGTTGTCGTTGTCGAAGCGCACGCTCGATACCGCATCGCGACGGTCATCCAGCGCGGTGCGCTGCCAGATCACCTGCACCTGCGGCTCCAGCCACCAGGCCGACTGGCCGAACTGCAGCAGCGGCTTGCCGGCCTCCACCGACACACTGGTGCCATCGCCCTTGATGCCGAAGCCCAGCCCGCGCGAGGAACGCACGCGACCGTCGTAACGGCTCTGCATCGCCACTGCATCGATGTAGCCACCGTTGCTGCCGGTGAGCGTCCAGTACAGGCCCACGTGCTTGTCATCCAGCCGGTTCTGGCCCACCTGCACGTTCTCCCAGCCCAGCGCCAGGCCGGTGGTCTTGCCCTGCGCGCGGGTACGGCCGACAAACACGCCGATCTGGTTGCGATGGTTGTCGTTGGCCGCAGCCCACACATCAAGGCCGGCCTGCAGGCCCATCACATCGCCGTCGAACCCAGGCTGCGCATCGCCCTTCCAGTGAATCTCGCTGCTCTGCCCGACCAGCCGGCCCCAGGCGGTGCGCAGCGCGCCCTGGTTGTACAGCAGGCGCTGCTCGCCCTGCCGTTCGTGGAACGTGCCGAGGCTGGCCAGAGAGGCCTCGCGCAGCAGGGGCGGCACCACCGCGTAGGTGGCCGTCTCCACGCGGTACAGCGGCACCACGGCGCCCTCTGCCGGGCGCGCATCCGGTGTCGGCGGCGCGCCCGTGCCGGGCAGACTGCCACCGGCCACCGGCACCTCGGGCACTTCCGGATCGGTCGGCGGCGGCGCCGGCGGTGGCTCCGGCGGCGGTGGCGGTGGGGCGGTCTCGCCGGCGGTCAGGTCCGGATCGGTGGCGCCTTCGGGC
>NZ_JAPTFX010000216.1:0-5280 GCF_030985895.1 Stenotrophomonas sp. Sm6012
GTTGGCGCCATGGATGGCGCCATCGAGCCCCCATGGATGGGTTTACGGCGTGTCCTGCCGGGCCACACCTACCCGACCAGCCCTCAACAGCCCAGCGCTGCTCTGGGTGTTGACGTTGCCTCTGCAGGTGCAGGGCGCAGCCCTGCCGACCCCCATTCACCCAACATTAGCGGGCGCGGCCGGATCATCCGGCCGCCATGTCCTGTCGCCCGCTCCTGCTGGTGCTGTTGCTGCTTCCCGGCCTGTGGCCCGGGCTGGCCACCGCGCGCACGGTCTACCGCTGCGTGCAGGGCAACACCGTCAGCCTGGCCACCGCACCGGAACCGGGTTCGCGCTGCACGCCGAAGGAAATCGACGACAACGCCATCCAGACCCCGAACCTGTGGGGCAACATGGGCGTGTTCAGCGGTGTGCTGTACGAGCGCGAGCAGGACGGTGCGCTGGTCTACTCGACCCGCAACCTGCCCGGCTCGCGGGTGTTCCTGAAATTCACCGTGGCCACGCCGCCGGGCGAGCCGGCCCATGAGGGCCTGGGCAAGGTCGGCAAGCCCCAGCTGGCGCAGCACGCCAGGCAGTTCAAGGCCGCGGCCAAGGCCACCGGCGTCGACGATGCGTGGCTGCGTGCGATTGCCCATGCCGAAAGCAACTTTGATGCGCTGGCGGTGTCGACCAAGGGCGCACAGGGTGTGATGCAGCTGATGCCGGACACCGCGCAGGAGTACGGCGTGCGTGATCCGTTCTCGCCGCAGCAGTCGATTGATGGTGGCGCCCGCTACATGCGCGCGCTGCTGCGCCGCTACAACGGCGACCGGCCGCTGGCGGCGGCCGCCTACAACGCCGGCATCGGGGCGGTCACCCGCTACAAGGGCGTTCCGCCGTATGCAGAAACCCTGGCCTATGTGGACAAGGTGATGGCGCTGTACGCGCGCTACCGCGAAGCGATGGGCATCCGTACCGAGGTGCCGGCGCGCTAGGTGCTGCTCAGCGCGAGGTGCCGCTGCTGACCAGCGCGTAGCGCTCGATGCGGCCGACGCGTGCGACCTCGGCCTGCACGTCGGCACGCTGCTTGAGCGCACGCCATGCGGCATCGATGCGCACATCGCCGGGAAGCGACGGATAGGTGCGCATGTCCTGCAGGCTGGCCAGGGTTTCGCCGCGGTCGACCGGCGAACGCAGCTGCCCGATCAGCACCGCAGCCGCGCCGTCCAGGTCACCCTGCTCCAGCAGCATCTCGCGATGGAACAGGGGGGCATCGTCGCGCTGGGCGAGGATCACCTCGCGTGCGGTCTCCATTGCGCGGGTATCGCCCTGGCCGCGGGCGGCGGCGAACTGCACCAGCGCCTGTGCAGCCTTGCCATAACCGGCCAGGCCCTGGATGCCCTGCACCGCCTGCGCCGCTTCCTGCGGGCGACCCAGCGAGATCAACAGGAAGCCGATGTTCAACTGGTGCTCGATGCTGTTGGGACCGAGTGCACCGATGCGCGTGGCCTGCTGCGCGGTCGCCAGTGCATCGTCAAGCCGGCCCAGCCGGCGCAGTGCAGTGAGGCGGCTGTTGAGCAGCCACCCGACCCACTCGGCGTCGGTGGCCGAAGGCGACTCACCTGCGGCGGCCGCACGGGCCATGCCGTCGGTCAGCGCCAGCACTTCCTCGTTGCGGTCCAGCATCAGCAGCGTGCTGCTGAATTCGGCCATGCGCGCGTCCAGTGCGCGATCGAGCAGGCCGGACACCCGCAGTTCGTCCAGATGCTTCTGCGCGGCCTGCACCGGATCAAAGCGCGGGTCGCTGCGGTCGACATAGCGGTCGAAGCGCTTGTCGCTGCGCAGCCGGATGATCTCGGCGGGGCCCTTGATACGGGCCAGGGTTGCCGGGACGTCATCGCTACGGCCGTTCTCGGCCTGCAGCGTAGCCAGTGCCAGCCACATGCCGGTCGGCTCCAGGCCGCCACTCTTCCAGCCGTTGTCGAACAGGGCCTGCAGCAGTTCCATGCGCTGTCGTGGCTGGTCGCGCAGGCGGTACTGCAGGTACCTGACCGTGTCGTTCTGCAGCGGCAGCGGCGCATCGGCATGCTTCAGCGCCCGCACCAGGTACTTCGTGGCCGGTGCAGGCTGGCTCTCGGACAGTTCGAGCGAGACCAGGGTCAGCAGGATCTGCGCGTCCTCCGGCAGGGCTTCCGCGGCGCGCAGCAGGTAGCGGCGGGCCTGGACCGGCTTCTTCTGCACCATTGCGGTCCAGCCGGCCACCTGTGCGGCGCGGCCACGATGCTCGGCGTCGAAGTCGTCCAGCAGCGGATCCTCCATCAGCTGTTCCATCGTGATCAGCGCACCCAGTGTGTTGCCACTGCGCGATTGCTCGATCGCATCATCCCAGCGCTTGGCGTAGGCCATGTGCACGGCATCGCTGGTGACCGACGGCTTCTGTGGCGCAACGGTGATCGAGGCCGAAGCAGGGGTGCCTGCCAGTGCGGCCAGCAGCACGGCGGCGAGGGGGAGGGTGCGGGGCATGGAGAATCTCCATCCGTGGGGACAACATTGAAACCGCTGCCGCCAGCGAGAACAAGCGCGATGCATGGAACTCTGGCGCCCGCCGGTACGATTGGCCGTGGCGGATCGCCTGCACAGCGTCTATTGTCGGTGCCTCTTCAGGCAACAGGCAGGCAGCGCAGCGCGATGGCACGGTGGCAATGGATGGCAGCAGGCGTGGCAGTGGCAACCGCAGTGGCATTGGCTGCAACCTGGTGGGAGACGCCGTTGCACACGCTGGCCGAACCGGCAGGCCCGGCGCCGACGCCGTTGGCCTGGACCGCACAGATCGAGCCGCTGGCCGGCGATGGCCATCCGGGTGATCGTGACGGTGCCTCGGCACAGGCCCGCTTTGCCGATCCCTATGCATTGCTGCGTGGCGCCGATGGCAGCGTGTACTTCACCGATGCCGGTGACAACAACCGCATCCGCCGCCGCCTGCCCGACGGCCGTGTCGAAACCGTGGCCGGGCAGGGTGAAGGGCGCATCGATGGCCCGGCGTTGCAGGCCGGCTTCAACACCCCTTCCGGCATTGCCGCCGATGCGCAGGGCAACCTGTATGTGGCCGACACCGGCAACCATGCGATCCGCCGCATCGGCATTGACGGCCAGGTGACCACGCTGGCCGGGGGTGAGCAGGGCCATGCCGATGGACCGGCCGCGCAGGCGCGCTTCGATGCCCCGATGGGCATCGCGGTGGATGCGCAGGGCCAGGTCTACGTGGCCGATACGTTCAACGATCGCATCCGGGTGATCGGCACCGATGGCAGCGTGCGTACGCTGGCCGGCGGTGAGCGCCCGGGGCTGGCCGATGGCGTGGGCGACGCGGCGCGCTTCGATACGCCGGTGGCACTGGCCTTCGACGCGCAGGGCGCGCTGCTGGTGGCCGACCTGTTCAACAATGCGGTGCGCCGCGTCGGCCCCGATGGCACGGTCAGCACGGTGGTGGCTGCCGGTGGGGTGATCAACGGGCCGCTGTCGTTGGCCACCACCCACGACGGCGTGCTGTACGTGGGGGATATGGATGGCCGGATCGTGCAGGTGACACCGCAGGGCCATCAGATCGCGCTGGTGGGCAACGGCCGCCTGCCGCGCCTGGCCCGCCCCAGCGGACTGGCGATGGATGCCGATGGCAGCGTGCTGGTGGCCGATGCGGCCAGCTACCGCCTGCACCGGCTGCGCCCACTGCCGGTGGGTGACCTGCCGGCGCCGGCGCTGGTCGGCCCCGCCGCCGATGCCGCGCTGCCGGACACCGGCGGGCGCTGGCCGCTGGCACCGCAGGACGGTTGGCACGAAGTGGTCGGCACGCTGGGCGAGGTGCGCGGCAACTTCAAGGGCGAGAGCCGCCACCACCTGCACGGCGGCTTCGATGTGCGCGGCGATGTCGGGCAGACCGTGCTGGCGATCGCCGAGGGCAAGGTCAGCAGCCCGATGGCCGCCTGGAGCCTGGGCGAGCAGGCCGAAGGCCTGTCGGTGGATCGCCTCAAGTACATCCACATGCGGGTCGGCCGCACGCCGCGCGATGCACCGTTCGACGCACGCTGGCAGGCGCTGTACGACGAGCAGGGCACGCTGCAGCGGATGCGCGTGCGTCGTGGCATGCGCATCCACGTGGGTGACCGCCTGGGCAGCATCAACAACCAGGCGCACGTGCACCTGGCGGTGGGTAATGGTGGCTTCGAGACCAACGCGGTGGCGTTGGGCTTCCACAACTACGCCGACCACTTCGCACCGCGCATTACCGATGTGGCCCTGCTGGACGACAACGACCAGCCGATGGCCGCAGGCGGCGATGGCGTGGTGATGGTGACGCGCCAGGGCCGCGGCGTGCAGATCGTGGTCGAGGCCTGGGACCAGGTTGACAACAACCTGCCGCGCCGCCGCCTGGGCATGTACCAGGTGGGCTACCAGATCCTCGATGGCGCTGGACAGCCGCTGCAGGGTTACGAGCAGCCGCGCTGGAACATCGTGTTCAACCGCATGCCGCCGCAGAAGGAAGCGGTGCGCGTGGCCTATGCACCGGACAGTGGCATCACCGTGCATGGCAGCGCGGTGACCCGGTTCCGTTACCTGGCCACCAACACCGTGCGTGACGGCCTGATGGAAACCGGCCGCTGGCAGCCGGCGGCGCTGCCGCCGGGCGAGTACATCGTGCGTGCCAGCGTGCGCGACTACAGCGGCAACGAAGGCATCGGCCGGCGCGAGATCAGGGTACGGCTGCTGCCATAGCGGCGGCGGGGGCGCCGCAGCGTTCGCGCTCGGCGTCCATGTCTTCGAGTGGACGCACCTCGATGCTGCCGAAGCGTGCCCACGGGAAGTCGCGGGCGATGCGCATGGCTTCATCGCGGTCGCGCGCCACGATCAGGTTGAAGCCGGCCAGCAGTTCACGGGTTTCGGCAAACGGGCCATCCAGCACGCGGCTGTGCCCCTCGCGCACGCGCAGGGTCTGCGCGGTATCGACCGGCTGCAGCTTCTGCGCGGCCAGCAGCGTGCCTTCGGCCTGCAGCTTGTCGGCGTGGGCGAGGCAGTCGCGCATCAGCGCGTTGAATTCTTCGGTAGGCAGCGCCTGCAGCAGGGCAGGCTCGATGTAGATCAGAAGCAGATACTGCTGCATGGCACGGTCCTGGCGCGGGCGGGGTGCCCATGATGGCGCAGGATTGCGCGTGGGCATGTTGCAGCGCGGGAGGCGCGCCTTCGGCGGGGATCGGCGAACGGCGGAGCCCCTCCGTGGTGGGTTGGGTGGGTCGCTGAAAGCAGGGT
>NZ_JAPTFX010000217.1:0-5188 GCF_030985895.1 Stenotrophomonas sp. Sm6012
CTCGGTTCCAGCGAACGTACGGTCACCTGTGCTTCGCCGGCCGGCTGTGCAATCTCCACGCTGCCGGTGACCCGGCCAGCGCCCAGCGGTTGCTGGCGGATCGCGCCACCGGTCGGGCCGAGCGGTTGGCTGTGCGCGGGCGTATGCGGCAACTGCTGGGCAAGGGCGGGAGCCGCCGCCAGCAGGGCGATCAGTATCGGAGTCGAGCGGTATCGCATGGTTGCATCCCTCGGTAGCGCCGGGCCCTGCCCGGCGGGCACGATGGCCTCAGCGCAGCGGCGAGGCCAGTACCGTGATCTCTTCGCGGTCGTGGTACAGCTGCTTGGCGCGTACCACCAGCGGCTTGCCGGCCTGGTCCTGGAACAGGTCCAGGCACAGCCGGGTCTCGTCCCAGCGCTTCTTCATCGGCAGCTTCAGGTTGAAGATCGCGTGCCGGCACCAGCCTTCGCGGAACCAGGTGGCCATGCGTTCGGCCACGCGGCGCGGCTGCTCGACCATGTCGCAGACCATCCAGTCCAGTGGCTGTTCCGGATGCCAGTGGAAGCCATCGGCGCGCAGGTGCTCGACCAGGCCGGTGTCCAGCACGTGCTGGCGCAGCGGCCCGTTGTCGATGCTCAGCACGTGCATGTGCTGGCGGGTCAGCACCCAGGTCCAGCCGCCCGGTGCAGCACCGAGGTCGGCCGCACGCATGCCAGGCTTGGCCAGTGCCTCGCGTTCTTCCGGCGTCAGCAGGGTCAACAGCGCTTCGTCCAGCTTCAGTGCCGAACGCGAGGGGGCTTCGGGCAGCAGCTTCAGGCGCGGAATGCCCAGCGCCCACGGCGCGCTGTCGGCCGGGTCGGCGATGCAGACGAAGGCATGGGTACCATCGACGAACACCACGTGCAGGCGTGGCAGGCGGTTGTTCGGCTTGTCGGCCAGCTTGCCGGCCTTGCGCAGCGCCGGGCGCAGCGCGTTGCCGAAGGCACGCGCCAGGCCGGAGAGCGGCTTGCCCGCATCCGAGTCGGGGTGCTCAACCCACAGGTCGCCGAAGCGCGGCGCATCGGCCAGCACCTCCAGCATCGGCGTGATGCGGTCGCTCGGGTCCAGCTGCGGCAACTCGGCCAGTACTACCAGCTTCTGCCGCGCGAAGATCAGTTCGCGCCAGCGCAGGCGCGGTGCCAATGCAGCGGCTTCGTCGCACATGAAAAGCACATAGCCGTCATTGCGCTGGGTGCGCGCATAGCCGGCGAAACCGGCTTCGCCCGCGCGGAACTGCAGCTCGCCGGCCAGCTCGGGCTCGAAGCCCTGCCGGCACAGGCACAGCAGGCCGATGCCGGCCTCAGTAACGGGCGCCATCGCTTTCCCCATAGGCGCGCAGCACGCTGCGTGCGGCGTCGCGGTTCAAGCCCTGCACCACTTCGATGCCGCGCTTGTTGAGCTCGCCCACCCAGTCAGCCGGCAGCGGGCCTTCGTCGAACGGGGTCAGTTCCTCGACGTCGGCCGAGTTGGCGCCGATCAGCAGGCGGTCGATGCCGGCCCACACCGTGGCGCCGTAGCACTGGCAGCACGGCTGCGAGCTGGTGGCCAGGGTGACCGGCGACAGCACCGCGTTCAGGCGCGGGGTCTGCAGGCGCTGCTGGGCCAGCATGTAGGCCATGTTCTCGGCGTGCGCCAGCGAGGTCGCGTGCGGCATCACCCGGTTCACGCCGGCAGCGATCACCTTGTCATCCGGGCCGAACACCACCGCGCCGAACGGGCCGCCACTGGCGTGCTCGACGTTCAGCCGCGACAGCTCGATCGCCAGCGCGACCTTGGCCTCATCGCCGGGATATCGACGATCCAGGTCGATCTGGTCGTGGATCCAGGCGGGAAGGGTCAGGTGGACTTGCGCGTACAGCATCGCGGGGGTGCCTCGTGTGGGATGGAAGAAGGTGCGGTTGCTTGGGAAACCGGCGCGCAGTGTAGCCGCACCGGCCTGTACCGGGTGTGGCGACGGGTCAGCCCGGCGAGCCGGTGCGGATCACCACGTACTGCTTGCGGAACTCCAGGCCGGCCTGTGGCCAGCTGGCGGCATAGGCGCGCAGCAGGGGCAGGGCAGCGGCGAAATCGTGGCCGTTGACCCGGCAATCGGCCTCGCACAGGCCTTCGGCGTCGCGCGAGGCGAACAGGCGGATGGCCAGGAACGGGCGCGCCCTCAGCAGCTCATCGAAGGCGTCCATGCTGCGGGTGAACAGGCAGCACGGGCAGGAACCGTGGTCGTCCTCGCTGCAGGTGGAGGCATCCACCTCCTGTGCGCGGTAGTGCGCCAGCGGCCCCAGCACCACGGTGCGCTGCAGTTCTTCGCCTTCGTCGGCGCCCGGATAGCTCAGGCCCAACATCGGCAGGCCCTGTGCGTCTGCCGCGCCGACGGCGGTCTGCAGGGTCGCCAGGTCCACCCGGATCCAGGTCTGGAAGCCGGACAGCAGCGAGGCCTGTTCGTCGGCACCGTTGGCGTGCTGGTACTCGAACAGGCCGTCGGCGAACAGCACGGGGTGCTGGGTCTCGATGACGGTAGAGGTCTGCCAGCCACCGTTGTCGCGTTCATTCGCGGCCACTGCATGCGGGGTCAGGCGCAGGCCGCTGTCCAGCAGTAGTGCGCCACCGTCGACGCGGCTGGCGATGCCGGCGCCCTGCAGGACCTGCTGCAGCAGCGGGAGGAGGGCGGTGGAAGTCGTGGTCATGTCAGGCCTGTGGATGGATGGGGTGGAACATCCAGGCCGTGCCTGGGGTCTAGCGATCGATCGCGTCGAGCGCTTCGAGTTCGGCGCGATAGCGCTGCGCGTCGCGCTGCTGCTGCGGATCATTGCCATGCTCGCGCAGCCAGGTGTCCAGCTCGCGGCGATAGTCTGCGCGGAAATCGGCGTTGCCCGGGCTGAAATGCAGCTTGCGTGCGGCCACTTCCACCCGTTCGCGCGCGCTGGCCCGGGCCTGCGCGATGCCGTGCGGTGATTCGTTGGTAAGGATGACGAAGTTGCGCGGGAAGCCCGGGGTGTACTTCACCACGAACGGCTGGTCCTGCGCCGGGATGCGGATCGCGTTCTCCAGTGGCCACAGTGAGGCGGTGTTGGTATGGAACACCACCTCCACGTCACGGCCCTCGGCGGTACGCAGCACCGCTTCGTAGCGCCAGATGTACTGTTCGTTGAGGGTGGAGTTGGTTTCCTCGGCCTTGACGATCACCGCTTCACCGCGCTCACCCACCGAATTGAGGAAGGTGGCGTTGAGGAAGCTGCCGAGGAAGATGTTGAGCATCGCCAGCGGGAACACCACGATGGCGTAGCCCGGAAAGCGCCGCCACCACGAGACCAGCCCGGCCAGCACCATCGCTGCAAAGAACGTCAGCAGCGGATGCTGCGAGATGAACCAGAACAGGGCGGAGAGGGCGGTGATCATCGTCGCGGGCGAGCGGGCGCCGTGCTGGCGCCCGCGCAGGTCCTCAGGCCGACCAGGTGTCGCGCAGGGTCACGCTGCGGTTGAACACCGGCTTGGCTTCGGCGTGGTCGCGGCGGTCGGCAACGAAGTAGCCGGTACGTTCGAACTGGAACGACTGCTCCGGGGCGGCGCTGGCCGCGGCCGGCTCGACATAGCCGGTGACGGTGCGGCGCGATTCCGGGTTGAGGTAATCGCGGTAGGTCTTGCCTTCCGATTCGTCGTCCGGGTTCGGCACCGAGAACAGACGGTCGTACAGGCGGATCTCGGCCGGCACGCCATGCACGGCGCTGACCCAGTGGATGGTGCCCTTGACCTTGCGGTTGGCGCCTTCCATGCCCGGGCGCGATTCCGGATCCAGCCAGCCGCGCAGCTCGGTGATGGTGCCGTCGGCATCCTTGATCACCTCATCGCAGCGGATGATGCCGGCGCCGCGCAGGCGCACTTCGCCACCCGGGACCAGGCGCTTCCAGCCCTTCGGCGGTACTTCGGCGAAGTCCTCGCGGTCGATCCACACTTCGCGAGCGAACGGCACCTGGCGGCTGCCGAAGCTTTCGTCCTTCGGATGGTTGCTGAAGGTCAGCTGCTCTTCGTGGCCTTCGGGCAGGTTGCTCAGCACCAGCTTGACCGGGTCGACCACGGCCATGCGGCGCGGCGCGGCGCTGTCCAGGTCTTCGCGCAGCGCGCCTTCCAGCACGCTGAAGTCGATCAGCGAATTCTGCTTGCTGATGCCCACGCGCTCGGCGAACAGGCGCATCGCCGCCGGCGTGTAGCCACGGCGGCGCAGGCCCTGCAGGGTCGGCATGCGCGGGTCTTCCCAGCCGTCCACCAGCTGTTCGGTGACCAGCGCCATCAGCTTGCGCTTGCTCATCACCGTGTAGTTGATGTTCAGGCGCGAGAACTCGATCTGGCGCGGCTTGGCCGCTTCGCGCGGCAGGCCGGCGTCGACCAGCGGCTGGGTCAGTGCGTCGTCATGGGCGAAATCCACGTTGTCCACGCACCAGTCGTACAGCGGGCGGTGGTCTTCGAATTCCAGCGTGCACAGCGAGTGGGTGATGCCCTCGATCGAATCGCCCAGCGCGTGGGCGAAGTCGTACATCGGGTAGATCGGCCACGCATTGCCGGTGTTCTGGTGTTCGACGTGCTTGATGCGGTACAGCGCCGGATCGCGCAGGTTGATGTTGCCGCTGGCCATGTCGATCTTGGCGCGCAGGGTGCGCGCGCCATCCGGGAACTCACCGGCGCGCATGCGGCGGAACAGGTCCAGGTTCTCCTCGACGCTGCGGTCGCGCCACGGCGACGGGCGGCCCGGCTCGGTCAGGGTGCCACGGTAGGCGCGCACTTCCTCGGCCGACAGGTCGCAGACATAGGCCTTGCCCTGTTCGATCAGCTTCTCGGCGGCCAGGTAGTAGGTCTGGAAGTAGTCCGAGGCGTGGCGCAGCTCGTTCCACTCGAAGCCCAGCCAGCGCACGTCGTCCTGGATCGCGGCCACGTATTCCGGATCTTCCTTGGCCGGGTTGGTGTCGTCGAAGCGCAGGTTGCAGACACCGCTGAACTCACCGGCGATGCCGAAGTTCAGGCAGATCGACTTGGCATGGCCGATGTGCAGATAGCCGTTCGGCTCGGGCGGGAAGCGGGTCTTGATCGCCTGGTGCTTTCCGCTGGCCAGGTCCTCGCGCACGATCTGGCGGATGAAATCGCGCTTCTCGTGGCTGTCGGCGGGGGTCTCGGGGCTGGCGGG
>NZ_JAPTFX010000218.1:0-5156 GCF_030985895.1 Stenotrophomonas sp. Sm6012
GTCTTGAGCAGCTCGGCGCCGCTGACGCCATCCAGCCCCAGCACGCCGTGCGAATGGACACTCAACACAACTATCAATGGCTGCACGCCGAGGGCACCACGCCGATCAAGGGCTGGGTCAACGGGGTGCCGCTGGAAGCGCAGGCACATGAGCAGCTGCGCAACATCGCCGCGATTCCGTTCGTCGGGCCGTGGGTGGCCGTGATGCCGGACGTGCACCTGGGCAAGGGCGCGACCGTGGGCTCGGTGATCCCGACCCGTGGTGCGATCATCCCGGCCGCGGTCGGTGTCGACATCGGCTGTGGCATGGCCGCCGTGCGTACCACGCTGCGCGCCAATGACCTGCCCGATGACCTGCGGCAGCTGCGCAACAGCATCGAGCGCAGCATCCCGGTCGGCAACGGCCGCGGCGGCGAGCACCACCGCATGCCCGACAGCATCCACACCCGGCTGCTGCAGTCCGGGCTGGTCGCCGGGCTGGAGAAGATCAAGGACAAGCACCGCCGGATCCGCACCGACAAGCTTGACCGCCAGCTGGGCACGCTGGGCGGCGGCAATCACTTCATCGAGCTGTGCCTGGACGAGACAGACGCGGTGTGGGTGATGCTGCACAGCGGCTCGCGTGGCACCGGCAACCTGATCGGCACCTACTTCATCGAGAAGGCGCGCGAGGAGCTGGCCCGGCGCGTGCTCGGCTTCCACCTGCCGGACAAGGACCTGGCGTTCTTCATGGAAGGCGAGCCGCTGTTCGACGACTACGTCGAGGCGGTGTCGTGGGCGCAGGACTACGCCCGGCAGAACCGCGAGGCAATGATGTCGCGGGTGCTGGCAGAGATGCGCCACCGGCTGCCGAAGTTCCAGCTGGCAGCGATGGCGGTGAACTGCCACCACAACTACGTGCAGAAGGAGACGCACCACGGCCAGGAACTGCTGGTGACGCGCAAGGGCGCGGTCAGCGCGCGCGAGGGCGAGCTGGGCATCATCCCCGGCAGCATGGGCACGCGCAGCTACATCGTGCGTGGCAAGGGCAACGCGGACAGCTTCCACAGCTGCAGCCACGGTGCCGGCCGGGTGATGAGCCGTGGCACTGCGCGCCAGCAGATCACGCTGGCCCAGCACCGCGAAGCGACCGCGCATGTGGAATGCCGCAAGGACAGCGGCGTGCTGGACGAGTCACCGGCGGCGTACAAGTCGATCGATGACGTGATGGCGGCGCAGCTGGACCTGGTGGACGTGGTGCACACCCTGCGCCAGGTGCTGTGCGTGAAGGGATGAGGGAACGGTGCCCGCCCAAGCCCGCCCCCCCCCGGCCGCAATGGTGGCCCCCCCCCCCCCCCCCCCCACCGTGCCTCAATGGTGCCCGACCACCCTGCAGTAGATCCACGCCATGCGTGGATGCAGCGGCGCCGACCAGGGTCGGCATCTACAGAACAAGCCCGATCAGCGCGGCACGCTGTCTTCGCTCACCAGCGCATGATGCATGCCGATACCCGCGCGCACTCCTTCGGCGGTGGCCAGGGTGATGTTGCCGACCGTGGTCGCATCGCCTGCGGCATACACGTTCGGCACCGAGGTCTGCTTCATCGCATCGACCTCGATCAAAACGCCCAGCGGGCTCTCGGCCAACGTGCAGCCCAGCCGCTGCACCAGCGGCGTGGCCATCGCCTGGGTGGCCGGAACGAACAGTGCCCGCTGCGCGACGCGACGGCCATCGGCCAGTTCCACTTCCAGCCAGCTCGGCTGGTCGCCCTGCACGCCCAGTACCGGCGAGGTCTCGATCTGCACGCCACGCTGCTGCATGGCGGCGCGTTCGTCATCGGTGATCGGCAGGCCCTGGCTGAAGAAGGTGACATTGCCCCAGTCGGCGAACAGCGGCGCCTTGGCGGCCGACATCGGGTGGCCGCCGAGCAGGCCGATCGCACCGCCACCGACTTCATAGCCATGGCAGTAGGGGCAGTGCAGCACGGTGCTGCCCCAGCGCTCGGCCAGGCCCGGCAGCTCCGGCAGCTGGTCGGCGATGCCGCTGGCCAGCAGCAGCTTGCGCGCGGCCAGCACCTGGCCGTCGGCGGTCTCCACTTCAACCCCATCGTTGGTGCTGCGGGCATGCACCGCATCGGCATGCACCCAGCGCACGCTGGGATAGTCCAGCAGCTGCTGGCGGGCGGTCTTGAGCAGCTCGGCGCCGCTGACGCCATCCAGCCCCAGCACGCCGTGCGAATGGCTGGCGAAGCGGTTGCGCGGCGAACCGGCGTCGATGACGGTGACCGGGCGACGGGCGCGGGCCAGGATCAGGCCGGCGGCGATGCCGGCATAGCTGCCGCCGACGATGAGCACATCAGGATTCATGGTGACCTTCCAGGGAGCGGTGATGGGCGAGATGGCGGGCGAACTCGGCGCCGAGCTGGTCCAGCGTGGCTGCCTGCAGGCGCTGTTCGAGCAGGCGCTGCGCCTCGCGTGCGCCCTCCAGCAGGGCACTGTTGACCAGATGCTGGATAGGGCAGCCACGCCCTGAATCGCGGGCACCCACCTGTACCAGCGGCGGCGCGCCCACGGCCAGATAGATGTCGTGCAGGGTGATGGTGGCGGCGTCGCGGGCCAGCTGGCTGCCGCCGCCATGGCCGCGTGCGCTGCGCACCAGGCCGGCCTTGTGCAGCTGCGCTAGCAGGCGCCGGATCACCACCGGATGGGTCGGCAGGCACGACGCCAGCTGTTCGGAAGTGCGCGGTGCGGCCTGGCCGACCAGGTGCGCCATCACGTGCAGGGCGTCGGAAAGCGGGTTCGCGGATTTCATGTAACAACAATAGTTACATTTAAATCCCCTGTCCAGAGTCTGCTTTCGTTCCATATGGACACATTTGTCCTATGAAACGTTTCCTTCACTTCGCTAAACGAAACACTAATGTGATGAACGTCGCACTTCAGAGGTGCTCGAAACCGGTCGATACCGCATCGCCCCTTCCCGAGAGCCCCTTCCGATGAATGCGTCTGTCCGTGCACCCCGCCTGCAGTCCAAACTGCTCGGCGCGGTTTCCGTTGGCCTGGCCGTAGTCCTGTTGTGCGCCTTGGCAGGTCTTGCTTCCGCCTGGTTGAAGCTGTCCACCGATGTCCCGCCCGAAGTCGCGCACAGTCGCGATGCCGAACGCCTGCAGCGCGAGTTCCGCGGCCAGGTGCAGGAATGGAAGAACGTGCTGCTGCGCGGGCACGACGATGCCTTGCGTCAGCGTCACCTGGAGGCCTTCGACAGCGAAGGCCGTCTGGTCGAACAACTGGCCAAGGGCCTTGCCAGCAGCCCCGATGCGCGCACGCGCGAGCAGGCGCAGGCCTTCATCGGACTGCATGCGCAGCTGCAGAAGGACTATCACGCCGCGCTGCAGGCCTTCGCCGCCGCCGGCTACGATCCCGCCGCTGGCGACACCCTGGTGCGTGGCAAGGATCGTCCGGTGGCCACCGCACTGGATGCGCTGAGCACGCAGGCCACGCAGGTGGCCGAAGCGGCACTGGCGGCGCGTTCGCAGCAGGCGCGGCAGACCCTGCTGCTGTGCGCGGCGCTGACCGTGCTGGCCGCGGTGCTGCTGCTGATCGGCCTGGCCTGGTGGTTGCGGCGTGCGGTGGTGCAGCCGGTGCTGGCGGTGGAAGCTGCCGCACGCGCGGTCGCCGCTGGCGACCTGCAGCACGTGGTGCGGGTGAGCAGCCGCGATGAGATCGGCCGCCTCGCGCAGGCGATGCAGGCGGTGCAATCCACGCTGCGCGGCGTACTGGACGCACAGGGCGCGATGGCGCAGGCGCACGAGGCCGGCACCATCAGCCATCGCATGGATGCCAGCGCCTTTCCCGGCGCGTTCGGCGAGATGGTGGCCGACAGCAACGCGCTGGTGGACGCGCACATCCAGGTGAAGATGCGCGCGATCGCGATCATGGGCCGCTATGCCATCGGCGACCTCAGCCAGGACATGGAACGCCTGCCCGGCGAGAAGGCGGTGATCACCGAAGCGCTGGATACCGCCAAGGCCAATCTGGGCACCATCAATGGCGAGATCCGCCGCCTGGCCGAAGCCGCCGCCGCCGGCGACTTCAGCCAGCGCGGCGACAGCGCGCGCTTCGAACATGATTTCCGCGCGATGGTCGACGGCCTGAACCGCCTGATGCAGGCCACTGAGCTGAACCTGGGTGAGGTCTCCGGCATGCTGCGCGCGATTGCCGATGGCCGCCTCGGCGCACGCATGCACGGTGACTTCCAGGGCGTGTTCGCCCGCATCGCCGGCGACGCCAACACCACCGCCGCGCAGCTGGCGACCATCGTCACCGACATCAAGCACGCCTCCGGCAACATCCACACGGCTGCGGCGGAGATTGCCGCCGGCAACAACGACCTGTCGCGTCGCACCGAGCAGCAGGCCGCCAACCTGGAAGAGACCGCCGCTTCGATGGAAGAACTGACCTCCACCGTGCGGCAGAATGCCGAGCACGCACGCCAGGCCAACCAGCTGGCGATCGGCGCCCACAGCGTCGCCTCGCAGGGCGGCAGCGTGGTCGGCCAGGTGGTGGCGACGATGGGCGCGATCGAGACCTCGTCGCGGCAGATCGCCGAGATCATCAGCGTGATCGATGGCATCGCGTTCCAGACCAACATCCTGGCGTTGAACGCGGCGGTGGAAGCCGCGCGTGCCGGCGAACAGGGCCGCGGCTTCGCGGTGGTCGCCAGCGAGGTGCGCACGCTGGCACAGCGTTCTGCCGCTGCGGCGAAGGAGATCAAGGCGCTGATCGAGGCCTCGGTGGAACAGGTCGGGCACGGCGCGCAGCGCGTGCGTGAGGCCGGCGACACCATGGCCGAGATCGTGGCCTCGGTGCAGCGGGTGACCGACATCATGGCCGAGATCTCCGCCGCGTCGCAGGAACAGAGCGCTGGCATCGAGCAGGTCAGCCAGACCGTGATCCAGATGGATGGCACCACCCAGCAGAACGCTGCGCTGGTGGAAGAGGCCAGCGCCGCTGCACGCAGCCTGGAGCAACAGGCGAACCGCCTGATCGACGCCGTGGATGTATTTGACCTGTCGACCACGGCAGCGGCGAAGGATGCGCTGCAACGTGCAGCCTGATTGATCCGGTTGCCGGCCGCTGGCCGGCAGTGCCCAACGCCACATGGGTAGTGCCCGACCG
>NZ_JAPTFX010000219.1:0-5014 GCF_030985895.1 Stenotrophomonas sp. Sm6012
CTTTTCAGCGGGCCTTCTGCCTTCTCACGACGAGTGAGCGGGGTGCATCAAGCGGCCGGCTTTTCGCCGGTGGCTTCGGTGGTGATGCGGATCTTCACTTCATCGCTGACGTTCGGGGCGTAGGCGCCGACGCCGAAATCGCTGCGCTTCAGCGTGGTGGTGGCATCGAAGCCGGCGGCCGGAACCTTGGCCATCGGGTGCTCGCCGCCGCCGTTGACGGTGACGTCCAGGGTGACCGGCTTGGTGATGCCCTTGATGGTCAGGTCGCCGGTGACGGTCAGCTTGTTGGTGCCGGCTGCTTCCACCTTGGTGCTCTTGAAGGTGGCATCGGCGAACTTGGCGGCGTCGAAGAAGTCGGCGCTCTTCAGGTGCTCGTCGAACTTGGCGGTGAAGCTGTTCAGGCCGCTCAGCGGCAGCTTCACTTCCACGGTGGACTTGGTCACGTCTTCGGCGTTGTACACCAGGGTGCCTTCAACGTTGCCGAAGTGCGCGCTGGGGTTGGAGAAGCCGAAGTGGCTCCACTGTGCCAGCACGTCGGTGTGGCTCGGGTCCAGCTTGTAGGTGCCCGAGGCGATCTTGATCGCTTCGGCAGCCGGCGCGGCAGCGGCGGCATCAGCCGCCGGGGCGGCAGCCTGTTCGGTGGTGGCCGGGGCAGCAGCATCCGCGGCCGGGGCAGCGGTGTCGGCCGGCTTGGAGCAGGCGGCGATGGCCAGGGTCAGGGCCAGCGGCAGCAGCAGTTTACGGGTGGCGCTCATCTGAGGAACTCTCCGGATCGTAGGGTGGGTGCAACAGGGGCCGCCAAGGTGACGGCCCGAAACCGATACAGCGACTTACGCGATGCGCGCCGCTTCGTCGAACGACAGGCGCGGCAGACGCGGGAACAGGCCCGCCGGGTCACCGTAACCCAGGTTGACCAGGAAATTCGACTTGATCGAGGTACCGGCGAAGAACGCTTCGTCCACCTTGGCCGCATCGAAGCCGGACATCGGGCCGGCATCCAGGCCCAGCGCGCGCGCAGCCAGGATCAGGTAGGCGCCCTGCAGGCTGCCGTTGCGGATGGCGGCTTCGTGGCGGCCTTCCTGCGGGCCGTCGAACCAGGCCTTGGCATCGGCGTGCGGGAACAGGTACGGCAGCTTCTCGTGGAAGTCCAGATCGAAGCCGATGATGACGGTGACCGGGGCGGCCATGGTCTTGTCATGGTTGCCTTCGGACAGGGCCGGAGCCAGCTTGGCCTTGGCTTCCTTCGAGGTGACGAAGACGAAGCGGGCCGGCGTGGTGTTGGCCGCGGTCGGGCCCCACTTCACCAGGTCGTACAGTTCCTGCAGCAGGCTGGCCGGAACCGGCTTGTCGAGGAAGGCGTTCTGGGTACGGGCAGTGCGGAACAGCTGATCGAGGGCAGCAGCGTCGAGCGCGTGGGACATCGGTGGATCTCCAGGGCGGCGAAGGGAAGTCAGTGCCCGCGGGCGGCGCGGGGCGAATCGACGAGCCGCAGTGTAGAGTGTCGCGACTGTTGCAACACCCAGCAGGGCTGAAACGAATTAATGCCAATGGTGAAACGATCGAGCGCACCCTGGACGGTCACTGACGGCCGCGCGGGCAATGTCCGCCAGGCGGTTGCGCTGGCCTCGGCGCTGCGCCAGGGCACCCATCGGCCGCTGGTCCTGCAGCCGCGCGCACCCTGGCGCTGGCTGTCGCCGCGGCGCCTACCCGGCGATGTGAATGGCTACGGCGAGGCCTTCGCGACGCTGGCCGACGAGGCCCCGGCGCTGGCAATCGGCTGTGGCCGCCAGGCCGCCGGTGCCCTGCGCGTGCTGCGCGCACGCGGCAGCCAGGTGGTGCAGATCCTCGACCCGCGTATCAGTGCCCGCCATTGGGACGTGGTGGTGGTACCCGAACACGACACCCTGCGCGGCAGCAACGTGCTGACCCTGCTCGGCAGCCTCAACCCGGTGGACGACGACTGGCTGGCCTGGGGACGCGCCGCGTTCGCCGGCTTCAGCACCCTGCCCGGCCCGCGCACCGCGCTGCTGGTGGGCGGGCCCACGCCATTGGCGCCGTGGGACGAACCGGCGATGGTGGGCGTGTTCCGCGCCCTGGCCGAGCAGATCCGCAGCGAGGGAGGCAGTCTGCTGGCCACCACTTCGCGGCGCACGCCGCCCGCATTGGCCGAGATCCTGCGTGCGACCTTCGCCGACCTGCCGCACGTGATCTGGGGCGATGGCGGCGACGGAGTGAATCCGTATGGTGGCCTGCTTGGTTGGGCCAACCGCGTGGTGGTCTCGCCGGATTCGGTGAACCTGCTCTCCGAGGCCTGTGCCACGCGCATGCCGGTGAGGGTGGCACTGGCCAATACCGCACAGGGACGGCTGGCACGCTTCCAGCAGCAGCTGCGCGAACGCGGCCGGTTGCAGGAACGCTGGCTGGACTGGCAGTACGACCGCATCGAACCGCTGCGCGAAACCGCGCGGATCGCCGCCGAGGTAAAGCAGCGCCTGGCATCAAGGTAGTGCCGGCCGCTGGCCGGCACCATCTGATCGCCCAGCGATTTTTGAACATCTCGATTGGGCCGCACGGTTAGAGTCCGGTGTTTCCGATCGGACTGAACGCCTCCATGCGCACCCTGCTCCTGCTGCCGCTGGCCCTGCTCGCCGCGTGTTCCACGTCGCCCACCGAACTGGACCCGATCTCCTACCAATGCCAGCAGCAGCTGGATGCGTACCGCGAGCAACCGGCGCTGCGCGATCCGAAGGGCCAGCGCCCGCCGTTGCCGGTGGCACCCATCAGCGACGCCTGCGACCGCGAACTCAAGCGCAAGGGCGTGGACCGCCCGCTGCGCTGACCGGCGTATGATCGGCGCGCGGGCCTGCCCGCCGTTGAAGGTACCGACATGGATCGTTTCTATCGCCTGCCGCGCGCCGCGCTGCTGATCGCCAGCCTGCTGGCGACCGCACCGGCCTGGGCCAACAGCACCGAATGCCGCGAGCGCTACCCCAGCGTGGCCGCACAGGCCGCCATGCTGGATGTGGCCTGGATCACCGCCGAACGCCTCGATGCGCTGCCCGACGTGGACGTGGTGGTGGCCGCGCGCGGTGGCCAGGACCTGAGCCGCTACGGCCTGCGCCACAGCCACCTGGCCTTCCTGCTGCGCGAGGACGACGGCCGCTGGCGCGCGATGCACCTGCTCAACCGCTGCAAGACCGACAGTTCGCAGCTGTACCACGAGGGCCTGGGCAACTTCGTCGGCGAGAGCGGCGGCCATACCGACCTGCGCATCGGCGTGCCCGCCGCGCCGCTGCGCGCGGCACTGCGGGCGATGCTGGTATCGCCCTCGATCCAGCCCAAGGCACTGCACGAAACGAAGTACAACGTGGTGGCCTACCCGTTCGCCACCGACTACCAGAACTCCAACCAGTGGGTGCTGGAAGTGCTGGCCGCGGCGATGGCGCAGAGCGAGGGCGCGCCGGCCATCGTCAAGCGCGAACAGGCGCAGCAGTGGCTGCGCCAGCAGAAGTACCAGCCCAGCGTGCTGCACATCGGCCTGGGCAAGCGCGTGGGTGCGCGCCTGTTCGTGGCCAACGCCACCACCACCGATCATCCGGCCGGCGAACGCATCTCTGGCAACTACTCGGTGGTGACGGTGGAATCGGTGTTCGACTTCCTGCACCAGCGCAGCCAGCTGCAGCAGGAACTGGTGATTCCCCATGTGCCGGTGGCCGGTGCGGCCGCAGCCACCCCGTGAATTTCATCCCCTTTTTCTGGCGACCAGGAGGTCCCATGTTCCGTTGCCTGCGCGTTCCCGCGTCTGCCCTGCTGCTTTCCGCCTTGCTGGTGCCCACCGTCCATGCGGGCGCTGCGCCGCAGTTGAACAGCAGCCAGGCCAGCGTGATCGTGACCTCGTTCGTGGTGCTGTCGCTGCCGATGGCGGCTTCGATGGGCCTGTCCGAACTGTCCAAGGCGCCGTTCAAGGCCAGCGAGCGCAACGGCAAGGCCACCCGCACCAAGGCGGTGCCGTTGCCGCCGATGGAAGTGAAGAAGGTGGAGACCACGCCGGAGGGCGAGCGCCAGGTGCAGCTGCAGGTGCCGGACAAGGCCGACCACACCGCCACCCTGCGCTGGACCGTGCAGCCAGAGGGAGAAAACCCGACGGCCGCCTTCGTGGTGGGCCAGCAGGTGCATTTCGACCCCACCGAGGCCGGCGCAGGCTGGAACGTGAAGAGCGCACAGGGCCAGACCCTGGCTTATGTGCCCACCGCGTACGCTGCCGGCGATGTGATGAGCGAAGCGCTGTAAAACTGAACGACCGGTTTTGGATTTGCCGCGGGCCGGGCGGATAATGGGCGATCCCCTTTATTCCCCTGGCTCGCCATGTCCGTGCGTCCTGCCCCTGTCTTTGCCCCGCTGACCCCGCGCGCCCTGGTGCTGGCGGTGCTGGCGATGGGCGCGGTGGTGCTGCTGTCCAACGTACTGGTGCAGTACCCGATCAATGACTGGCTGACCTGGGGCGCCTTCAGTTATCCGGTCGCGTTCCTGGTCAGCAACCTGATCAATCGTCGCTTCGGCCCGGGCCCGGCCCGCCGCGTAGCATGGATCGGGTTCCTCGTGGCGGTGCTGCTGTCGATCTGGGTGGCGACGCCGCGCATCGCCATTGCCTCGTGCTCTGCGTTCATCGTGGCCCAGCTGCTGGACATCACCGTGTTCGATCGCCTGCGCCGTGGCAGCTGGTGGCGCGCACCGATGGTGGCCACCACCTGCAGTGCGACGGTGGATACCACCATTTTCTGGTCGATCGCGTTTGCCGGTTCGGCCCTGCCGTGGGTGAGCTGGGCCGCCGGCGACCTGGCGGTGAAGCTGGCGATCGGCGTGTGCCTGCTGGCCCCGTTCCGCGCGCTGCTGTGGAAGATGGCGCCGCTACGCGCCACCAGCTGACCGCACTTCTCTGGTGGGTGCCAACCTTGGTTGGCGCGCTGTTGCCGGGTCATGAACGCTGATGGGTTGTGCCAACCAAGGTTGGCAC
>NZ_JAPTFX010000021.1:0-43392 GCF_030985895.1 Stenotrophomonas sp. Sm6012
GGCCAGCGGCCGGCACTACCGGTCAGCCGATCACGCGCTTGAACGGCGGCAGCGCGTCGATGATGCGCTTGCCGTAGCGACGGGTCAGCAGCCGCGAATCAAGGATGACCACGCGACCCGTGTCGGTGGAGGTACGGATCAGGCGGCCGGCGAACTGGGTCAGCGTGCGCAGCGCGTGCGGAATCGCGATCAGGTTGAACGCGTTGAGCCCGCGTCCTTCGAACCACTCGCTGAGCGTGGCGGTCTGCGGGTCGGTCGGCACCGCGAACGGCACCTGGGTGATCACCACCGTGGTGCAGGCTTCGCCGGGCAGGTCGAGGCCCTCGCCGAACGAGTTCAGGCCGAACAGCACCGAGCCCTCGCCCGCCGCGACGCGGCGCAGGTGTTCGTCGATCAGCCGGGTCTTGGACATCTCGCCCTGCACCAGCACCTGCTTGCGGCGCGCGGCCGGCATCAGGCCGGCCACCTTCTCCATCTTCCAGCGCGAGGTGAACAGCACCATCGAGCCCTTGGCCCAGTCCAGCTCGGTGTCGAGGTAGCGCGCCACTTCGCGCGGATGGCCTTCGCGATCATCCGGTGTGACCGGGAACTTCGGCACGATCAGCTCGGCCTGGTTGGGCAGGTCGAACGGCGAGGACAGCGAGACCATCTCGGCCTCTTCGGGAATGCCGTTGTCGATCGCCAGCGACTGGAAGTCGCCGCCGCCGGTCAGCGTCGCCGAGGTCATCACCACCGAATCCACTTCGTCCCACAGCAGCTTGCGCAGCACGTGCGCGGCCGACACCGGCGAGCCGTGCAGCACGAGGTCGCCGTCGCGGGTGGCCGTGACCCAGCGCGCCATCGGCGGCGCACCGTCCTTGTCCTCGCGGCGCCAGGCCTGCCACAGGTTGTACTGCTGCTCGATCATTTCCAGCGCCATGCCCAGGTTGCGCTGCAGGCGCTCGCGCGCGGCATCGTCCGGCTTGCCCTTGGCCACCTGCGCGGTGGCCGCATGCGCCCAGTTGTAGAGGCTGCGGGTATCGTCGGCCAGCGCTTCGATCGGCTCGCGCCAGGCCTCCGGCAAGCGACCATTGGCGGCGCGCCACATCGGCTCCTCGTCGGCCGGCGCCGGCATCCACACCCGTTCGATGTGGTCACGGAAGGCGCGCAGCTGCTTGGCCACGTTGCTGGCCACCTCGATCGCTTCGTTGGGCAGCAGGTTGCCGAGGCGGTCCTTGTCGACCGCACGGTAGGCGCCGGCAATCAGGATCTGCAGGCGGCCGGTGCGCTTGGCCATCTCGTCCAGCGCCAGGCTGGCCGCGCCCTGGTCGATCGCCACGTTGCCGATGTGATGGCCTTCGTCCAGTACCAGCAGCATGTCCGACGGCGCCGCGATCAGCGGCTGGCCATTGTCGCTGTCGCCGATCGACAGCGCCGACAGCAGCAGCGCGTGATTGGTCACCACGATCTGTGCGTCGCGCACCGTATTGCGCGAACGCAGCACCGCGCATTGCGCCGAATAGGCGCAGCGACGCCCTGCGCAGCCCGAGGCCGGCGTGGTGATGCGGCTGCGCAGGCCGGGGCTGATGGTCTCCGGCGCGTTGTCGATGTCGCCATCCCAGCTGCCGCCGGTGAAGGCATCGGTCAGGCGCTTGGCAATGTCCATCTCGATCGGCGCCAGCGGCCGGTCGAACAGCGGCGCGTCATCCTCGAACATGCCGCCCTGCGAGCCCTCGCCCTGCGCCTCGGCAGCATTGCGCGTGCACAGGTAGCGGGTACGGCCCTTGGCCAGCGCCACGGTCGCTTCCAGGCCGGTGGCCTTGAGGAAATTCGGGATATCGCGCTCGACCAGCTGCGACTGCAACGCCACGGTGCCGGTGCTGATCACCAATTTCTTCTTGCTGGCCAGCGCGATCGGCACGCCCGCGGTGAGGTAGCCCAGGCTCTTGCCGACGCCGGTCGGCGCCTCGACCACGCCGACACCACCGCTTTTCGACAGCGCGCGCGACACCACGCCGATCATCTGGCTCTGCGAGCGACGGGTGGAAAAGCCGGGGGTATTGGCCTGCAGCGTCGTGTACGCCTTGCGGATCGCGTCCTTCAAGGGGTCATCGAGCGTGCGCGGAGCGGCGACGGTTTCGGTCACGCCGGGAATTACCGTGGCTGGATCAGGCCGGTCATTGTCGCATGGCCGGCGACGTCCGCCGCCGCTGGCACCCTGAACGGGGCAGCGACGACGCCCGGCAGCGGGATGAACACGCCGGGCGGTACAGGCGACGGCCCAGGGCCGTCACCGGGGCGTCACTGCACCGGATTGCCGCGCAGCCGCAGCAGGCGCACCAGCGCCCATACCAGCAGCACCACGCCGATGGCCTCGACCATCGCCAGCGCGAAGTGCAGCACGCCCAGAAGGGTGCTCAGGCCCGACACGGCACTGAAATCACCGCTGCGGATGATCCACATCGGCAGGATGCCCGCCGCCATCCCACCGAGGCTGGACAGCAGCAACAGCAGCAGGCCGACCAGGGCGCCGGTCCGGGTGGCGTCGCGCGGTGCACCCACCACCCAGACCAGGCCAACGCACAGCGCAATCAGTATCGGCAGGCGCACGCCCACCATGCTCAGCACCGTCACCAGCAGGGTTGCGTTGTCCATGGCTCAATCCTCGCCGGCCAGTACCGCCGCACCCTTGCGCAGCGACTGGTAGACCTCGTCGGTCTGCGGGCGCACGCCGTGCCACTGCAGGAAGCTCTCGGCGGCCTGTTCGACCAGCATGCCGAGGCCATCGACGGTATTGCGGCAGTTCGCCGCGCGCGCCCAGGCCAGGAAGGCGATGGCCGCCTCGCCGTAGTTCAGGTCGACGGCGGTGGTCATCGAATTGACCAGCGACAGCGGCAGCTTGAACTCGACATCGCGGTCGCGGCCGGCCGAGGTGGCGTTGACGATCAGCTCGAAGTCGCCAAGGTCGCGCAGATCTTCCCAGTAGCGGCTGATCGCGCGGCCCGGTTCGCCCATCGCGTCGATCAGTTCATCGGCGCGTTCCGGCGTGCGGTTGACCACCACCAGCTCGGTGATGCCGGCATCAAGCAGCGCCGGGGCGACGCTGCGTGCGGAGCCACCGGCACCGATCAGCAGCATGCGGCGGCCACGCAGGTCCAGGCCGTGGCGGTCGGTCAGGTCGCGCACCAGGCCGATGCCATCGGTGGTGTCACCGTGCCAGCGATCGCCCTTGCGCAGCAGGGTGTTGACCGAGCCGGCGCGGCGCGCCCGTGCGGTCAGCGTGGTGCATACCGAGAACGCGGTTTCCTTGTGCGGCAGGGTGACATTGGCGCCGACACCGCCTTCGGCGGCAAACGCCTCCAGGCCGGCCAGGAACGCATCCGGGGCCAGGTCGATCGCGCGGTAATCCACCGCGATGCCTTCCTGGCGACCGAACGTCGCATGGATCTGCGGCGACTTCGAGTGGGCAACGGGGTGTCCGAAGACGGCGTAACGGTCGGTCATGGAATCCTCAAGCTGGCTAGACTGATGCTCTTTCGTGCACGGACCCGGATGATGCGCATCACCCCTCCCCTGCTGGTGCTCGCCGCCAGTCTACTCTCTGCCCCCGTGGCGATGGCGTTGAACGAGTACGGCATCGAAGGCATGGGCGTGGTCTCGACCCGCGCCGACGAGGGCCGCGCCACGATCAGTGCCGATGGCCAGCGCATCGTGTTCGCGCGCCGCAGCGAGGCGGGCTGGGGCCTGTGGGAAGCGCGCGTGGCCGATGGCCGCTGGCAGCAGGCGCAGCCCCTGCCGGTGGGCGTGGCCGGTGAGGCCCGCGATCCCTACTTCAGCCGCGATGGGCGCTGGCTGCTGTTCGCGGCCGGCCGCCAAGGCACGCTGGCGGTGTATCGCGCTGCATTGACCGCCGATGGCCGGCTGGGCACTGCGCAGGCCCTGGCCGGTGATGGCGGGCGCCAGGAAGAGCGCGGGCCGGCCCTGAGCGCGGATGGCCGGCGCCTGCTGTTTGCCCGCCAGCAGGGACGTGGCGCCGGCTGGGACCTGTTCGTGGCCGCGCTGGACGCCGAGGGCAGGCGCAGTTCCGTCACCGCACTGAGCACGTTGAACAGCACCGAGGACGAGACCGACGCTGACTGGCTCGGCAATGATGGCGCGGTGGTGTTCAGCCGCGGCAGCGGCGCGACCGCGCAGGTCTGGAGCAGCGGCTGCGCATGGAGCGGCGTGGCGCTGCAACCGCTGGGGCTGTCGTTCAACCAGGCCGGCGGATGGACCGGCGCGCCGGTGATCGACAACGCCAGGCCGGGCGAGATGCTGGTCGCCAGCAGTGCGGCCAAGGCACCGCGTGCCGGCGGCGTGGATGTGTACCGGTTGGCGGTACCGAAGGTGGCGGCGGTGCCCGGGTGCGTGCAGTAGATCCACGCCATGCGTGGATGATCGTTTGGTAGATGCCAACCTTGGTTGGCATGCAGGAAAGTGCCAACCAAGGTTGGCACCCAGCGTGGACGATCGTTTGGTAGGTGCCGACCTTGGTCGGCACAGAAGCAAAACCGCCAACCAAGGTTGGCCACTACCAGAGCATCGCCGTCAGCGCGACAACACCCTGGCGCGCTGCCGCTCGTACTCGACCTCGCTCAGCTGGCCGTTGTCCCTGCGCTGGTTCAACGCGGCCAGTTCGGCCTGCACGCTGTCCGGCAGCGCCTGCTCACGGGCCACGTGGCGGGCCGCCGACAGCTGCTCCGGCGGCCGCTTGCCGGCCCGCCAGGCCGCGATGAAGACACCGACAATGATGGCGCCGAACACCAGCGTACCGATGCCCCAGATCAGCCATTGCATCCATCCCAGTTCGGGGCCCATCGCGCATTCCTCCGTCTATCGTCGCGCTATTGTCAGCGCTCGCGCAGCCATCGCGCCACCTGCGGCGCGAAATAGGTCAGCACGCCATCGGCACCGGCCCGCTTGAAGCCCAGCAGCGACTCCATCACGCAGGCGCGCTCGTCCAGCCAGCCGTTGGCGAAGGCGGCCTTCATCATCGCGTACTCGCCGCTGACCTGGTAAGCGAAGGTCGGCACGCCGAACGTCTCTTTGACCCGGCGTACCAGGTCCAGGTAGGGCATGCCTGGCTTGACCATCACCATGTCGGCGCCCTCTTCCAGGTCCAGCGCGATTTCGCGCAGGGCTTCGTCGCCGTTGGCCGGGTCCATCTGGTAGGTCTTCTTGTCGGCCTTGCCGAGGCTGGCCGCGCTGCCCACCGCATCGCGGAACGGGCCGTAGAACGCCGAAGCGTACTTGGCCGAATAGGCCATGATGCGCACGTTGATGTGGTTGGAGGCATCCAGCCCGCGGCGGATCGCGCCGATGCGGCCGTCCATCATGTCCGACGGCGAGACGATGTCCGCACCGGCCTCGGCATGCGACACCGACTGCTTGACCAGTGCGTCGACGGTGATGTCGTTCAGCACGTAGCCCTTGTCGTCGATGATGCCGTCCTGGCCATGCGTGGTGTACGGGTCCAGCGCGACGTCGGTCATCACCCCCAGTTCCGGGAAACGCGACTTCAGCGCGCGGATCGCCCGCTGCGCCAGACCGTCCTCGGCCCACGCCGCCGACGCGTCCAACGACTTCAGCGACGGGTCGATCACCGGGAACAGGTCGATCACCGGAATGCCCAGCTCCAGCGCTTCTTCGGCCACCTTCAGCAGTTCTTCGATCGACAGCCGCTCCACGCCCGGCATCGACGGCACCGCGGTGCGGCCGGCAAGCTCGTGCACGAACACCGGGTAGATCAGGTCGTCGGTGGTCAGCGTGTTCTCGCGCATCAGGCGGCGCGAGAACTCGTCATGGCGCATGCGGCGCGGGCGGTAAAGCGGGTGGGACATGGCAGGCTCCGAGGAGTGGCTATTGCAACAGGTAACCCTGCGGCAGCAGGGGTTCGGGCAAGGGGCGTTCGCCGAGCGCGTCGAGCTGGTCGATCTCGATCGTGCGTACCAGCGCGTCCAGCGGCAGGTCGTTCGGCTCCAGGCCGAACGGGTCTTCCATTTCCTCGCCCAGCTGGTCCAGGCCGAAGAAGGCGTAAGCCAGCACCGCCGACAGCACCGGCGTGCCCCAGCCCAGCGAACTGGCCAGGCCGAACGGCAGCAGCACGCAGAACATCCACGCGCAGCGGTGCAGCAGCAGGGTGTAGGCGAATGGCAGCGGGGTGGTGAGGATCCGCTCGCAGCCGGCCTGGATCGACGACATCGCGTGCAGGCGCTCCTCCAGCTGGGCGTAGAGGATCGGATTGAGCGCACCGGCACGCAGGGCCTGGGCCAGCTCGGCGGCGATCATCGCCAGCAGCGCATCGGCCACGTTCTCGCGCTGGCCCAGCTGTTCGCGCTGCGGCTTGTCCAGCCAGGGCAATGCCGCCAGGGCGACGATGCGTCCGCGCAGGCGCGCCGCCAGCGCATGCGCGAAAGCAGTGGTGAGGTAAGCAATGCGGCGGCGACGGCCGGTGTCATCGGCCAGCAGCAGGTTGACCTGGCGGGCCAGCGAACGCGATTCAAAGACCAGCTGGCCCCACAGCTTGCGGCCTTCCCACCAGCGCTCGTAGCAGGCGCTGTTGCGGAAGCTGAGGAAGATCGACAGCACCAGGCCGAGCAGGGTGAACGGGGTCACCGAGACGCGCTCGATGCCGGTCGGCGGCGCCAGTTCCACCACCGCAGCCACTGCGATGGACAGGATCAGGATCGCCAGCACCTTGGGTGCGATCGCTTTGACGATCGAACCGCGCAGGATGTAGAGCAGTTGCCAGCCGTGGGGACGGGGTCGGATGATCATGGGGCAGCCGCGCCGGGCGCGGATTCACAGGCACGCGGGGGGCTCGCGCAGCCATTCATTGTACGCCCCCGCCCGGCTGTGGGCCGTGTGCCTGCGACGCCCTGTCGCACCCGGGGACGGGCTCAGATCACGCCGCCGCCCAGGCCGAGACGGAGGATGCCGACCACCACCACGATGCCGTTCAGGACCAGCCCGGCCCAGGCCCGCCCGCGCTTGCTCGGGTGGGTGAACAGGATGCCCAGCGCGGCGATCACCGCGCCGACGGCAGCGAACGGGATCAGGAACCAGTTGCCCCAGCCCAGCAGCGGAATCAGCGCCAGGATCATCCACAACAGCGCCAGTACGCCCCACAACAGACTGATCACACCCATGCCGCTCTCCCGCCGTTGGTTCCTGGGCCCACCATAGACGTTCCCGCCGCTGCCGCCTACTGCCATTGGCGGGGCTGTCACCAGGGCCGTGCTAGCGTGCGGTGGTGCGTGCCCTGGCCCGGGTGTTGGCCCCGATTCAGAGTGGCCCGCCGATGATCGCAACCAGTCCTGCAGGGGTGATGCCATGAACATTCGTTGGGCCGCGTTGGCGGCCATGCTGCTGGCCGCCGCCGGTTGTGCCAGTACCTCCAAGGTGATGCTGGGCCGTGCCCGCGCGCCGATCGACCCAGCCCAGGTGCAGATCTATTCGACGCCGCCGGCCGGCTCCCAGGAAATCGCCCAGCTGGAATCGGCGTCCGCGGTGGGTTTCGGCACCCAGGGCCAGACCGATGCGGCGGTGGCACGCCTGAAGCGCGAGGCCGCGGCGCTGGGTGCCAATGGTGTGGTGCTGATGGGTGTCGGCAGCAGCGGTTCGCCGGTGGGCATGTCGGTCGGCGCCGGTACGTTCGGCTCGCATGTCGGTGGCGGCGTCGGCATCGGCATTCCGACCACGCAGAAGCGCGCCGCCGGTGTCGCGATCTGGGTACCGAATCCGCAGCCGCCGGCACGGCTGCCGACGCAGGTGATCACGCCGCCACCGCCGCCGCAGCGGTGACGCGACTGCGCCACCGCCGGCACTGCCCGGCGATGTTCAGCGCTTGTACTTCGGCACGAACACCTTGTTCACTGCATCGGCCAGCTGGTCCGGCGGCAGCAGGCCCTGGTCGAGCAGGAAGTTGTTGAACGCCAGGCGGTCGAACCTCGCACCCAGCGCCAGCTCGGTCTGCATGCGCAGCTCCAGGATGCGGGTATAGCCGTAGAAGTAGCTGCCGGCCTGGCCCGGCATGCGCACCATGTAGCGATCCAGTTCCTGGGTGGCCATCGCCTTGGACAGGCCGACCTGCTCCATCAGCACGCGCTCGCCGTTGGCACGGTCGGTCAGGCCGAGGTTGAGCATCGGGTCAAGCATCGCGCGTGCGGCGCGCAGCAGGCGGAACTGCAGCGCGATCATCTGCCCGTCCAGCGGCTCGTACGGCACCATCTCGGCTTCGGCATACAACGCCCAGCCTTCCACGTTCACCGAATTGAACGCGAACATGGTGCGCGCCAGCGAGATGCCGCGCTCGACCATCGCGGTGAACTGCAGCTCGTGGCCCGGGCGGCCTTCATGCGCACTCAGCGTCCATGCCGCTGCCCCGAAGTTGAAGTCGTCGTACTGCGCGCCCGGGCCCGCGGCCGGGTTGCCCAGCGGCAGCACGAAGGTGCCCTGCTGCCCGGTGTTGTTGACCAGCGGCGCCGGCAGGAAGTGCGGGGCCGGGCTGGCCGCGCTCTCGGCGGCCGAGCCCAGGCGCATCTGCATCGCGCGCTTGGGCACGTCGACGATGGCGTGCTCGCGGATCAGCGGGTCGATCGCATCGATCACCTTGCGGTAATGGCCTTCCAGATGATCGTCAGCGATCTTGTCGGCCTTCAGCGCGCGGATCACCGCCACCGGGTCACTCGGATCGGCCACCTTCAGGCCCTTGTCCTTCACCACCAGCGGCGCCAGCTGCTGCATCGCCGAGCGGGTTTCCATGAACTCCAGCTGCGCACGCTGCATCAGCAGCTTCGGGTCGATGTCGATGCCCACCTGCTTGAGCTGGTACGCATACAGCGGCGCCGGCAGGCGCGCGTCGGCACGTGCCTTCGGCAGCACCTCGGTGCGGGTCCAGGCCGCGTAGTCCTTCATCTGCCCGGCCAGGGTCTTCATCGCCTCGTCGGCGCCGGCGATCTGGTACTTCTTCAGCAGCGACTCGATGCCGGTGATGTAGGTCTCGACGTTGTCCAGCGACTGCTGCACTTCGATCTTCGTCGGCTGCAGCAGCGTGCTGTCCTTCAGCCGCTCTTCGTAGCGCTGGCGGGCCAGCGTAGTGAAGGCGGTGCCACCCGGCTGCAGGCCGGCATAGGCCTTCAGGCGATCGACCGCCTTGGCCCGGCGCTCGGCCGGCACCTGGTCGGACAGCAGCAGGTTGAGGCCGCTGAACACCGTCTGCGGTGCGTCGCTCCACGGCAGCAGGTACTTCTCGTTGAGCTCGCTGCCTTCGATGTTCTGGCTGGCGGCATGGATCATGATCTCCAGGTCCTGGCGGACGTTGGGATCCTGCTCGGTGGCCAGCTTCGCCTTCAGTTCGTCGCGTGCCTTGGCCATCGCGGCGCGGTAGCGCTTGCCGTTGTCGGGGCCCAGGTCGGCCACCTTGTCGTCGTAGCCGGGCACGCCGAAGAAGCCGGTTTCTTCCGGCTGGAACGGCCCCTGCGCATCCAGCAGGATCTGCGCCAGCGCATTGCTGCGGGCGACCCAGGCCGGGCTGGCCGGGGTGGTGGCCTTGGCGGCGGGTGCCGCCAGCGCCGGCGGTGCGGACAGCAGCGGGGCGGCAGTCAGGGCCAGGGCAACGGCCAACGCGATCGGCTTCATGGTGCACTCCAGGACAGGGTTGCCCGCACCCTACGCGTTCAGTGCGGCGGCGACAATCGGCCGGAGGTCACAATGCGGCGGTCAGCGGGCACTCGCCACGATCACGGCAGGCCTGCAGCTCGCATTCGTGCGCCGCTTCATCATCATCCAGCGCGGTCAGGTCGAAGGTCTGCTTGTCCTCGGCCAGCACGTACATCACCGGGTAATCCCACACATCGTCGCTGCGGGTGCCCTTCACGAACAACCGGCCGTGCGCGTGCGGCCCTTCCAGCGAGACGGTCAGGCCGACATCACGCTGGCCATTGATCGCGGTCTGCATGCTGCCCAGCGGCATCGACCCGGCACGCAACGGCTCGCCGAACGCGTCCACCAGCTCGATGCTGCAGCCGGCGCGGCGCAGTGCTTCGCGCATCGGCGGGCTTCCGCGCGCCGCCTCGCTCCAGCCCAGCACGCTCCAGGCCACCACGCCGGCGACCGTGCCCAGCACCAGCACCACGGTCAACGGCATCGCCCAGCGCCAGTGGCGGCACCACCAACCAGCAGATCGCTGCTGATGGGCGGGAATCGGCGGTGGCAGGGTCATCGGCGGGCTCCTTCCCGGCTGCGGATCAGGGTTTCAGGCAACGTCCCAGGAAGGCTTCGGCCACGCGGTAGCGATGCAGCGCATCGGCACCGGACAGGCCATGCTTGGCACCCGGATAGGTCATCAGTTCGAACGGCTGGGCACGCTTCTGCAGCGCGCTCATCAGGCTGGTCGAGTTGGTGAACAGCACGTTGTCGTCTGCCATGCCGTGGATCAGCAGCAGCGGCGAACGCAGGCCCTCGATATGGGTCAGTACGCGCGCTTCGCGGTAGCCCGCTTCATTGCGCGCCGGCAGATCCATGTAGCGTTCGGTGTAGTGGCTGTCGTACAGCCCCCAATCGGTGACCGGCGCACCGGCCACGCCGCAGGCGTACTGGTTCGATGCCTTGGCCAGCAGCATCAGGGTCATGTAGCCGCCGTTGGACCAGCCCTGCACGCCGATGCGTGCCGGGTCCACCCACGGCTGCTGCTTCAGCCAGGCCACGCCGCGCAGCTGGTCGGTCACTTCCACCGTGCCCTGCTTGCCGTACAGCGCGCCGCCGAAGTCACGGCCACGACGCGGTGTGCCGCGGTTGTCCAGCGAGAACACCACGTAGCCCTGCTGGGCCAGGTACTGGTTGAACAGGTGATCACCGCGGCCGGGCCAGCTGTCGGTGACGGTCTGGCTGGCCGGGCCACCATAGACGTACACCGCTACCGGATAGCGCTTGGACGGATCGAAGCCGGCCGGCTTGATCAGGCTGTAGTTCAGCGGCGTCTTGCCATCAGCGGCGGTGAGCGTGCCGAACTCGATCGGGCGCTGCGCGTCACGGTAACGCGCATACGGATGCTTGGGATCGGCCAGGTCGTTCTCGAGCAGGGTGGCGATCTTCTCGCCATTGGCACGGAACAGCTCGATCTGCGGTGGCGTGCTGCTGTTGGACCAGCTGTCGACATAGACACTGGCGTTGCGCGCGAAGCTGGCGCTGTGCATGCCCGGCGCCTTCGACAGCCGCTGCGGCTCGCCGCCCTGCAGCGACACCGCGTAGATCTGGCTTTCGCGCGAGGTCTCGATGCCGGCGCGGAAGTAGGCCTTGCCGGCTTTCTCATCGACCGCCAGCAGTTCGTCCACCGGCCAGTTGCCGCGGGTCAGCGCGGTGGCTTTGCCCTTGCTGTCGATGCGGTACAGGTGCTGGAAGCCGGTGCGCTCGGACGACCACAGCACGCTGCCGTCTTCCAGGAAGCGCAGGCTGTTGTGCAGCGGCACCCAGGTCGGGCTGGTTTCGTGGGCGAGCACGCGCTGGCGGTTGGAATCGAGCGCCACTTCCACCAGGTCCAGCTGCTTCTGGTCACGCGACTGGCGCTGGAAGCTCAGGTGCTGCGCATTGCGCCAGTCGACGCGGGCCAGGTAGATGTCCTGTTCCTTGCCCAGGTCGACCCAGCGCGGTTGTGCGTCGGCGGCCGGCGCGATCACGCCCAGCTGCACGCGCACGTTCGCGTCGCCCGCGGCCGGATAGCGCTGCTCGATCACGTCGGTGCGGTCGGCATAGACTTCGTAGCGCTTCTGCACCGGCACCGGCGATTCATCGATGCGCGCGAAGGCGATGGCCGAATCGTCCGGCGCCCACCAGTAGCCGGTGTGGCGGTCCATCTCTTCATCGGCGACGAATTCGGCCACGCCGTTGCCGATCGTGGTGCTGCCGTCGCGGGTCAGCTGCAGCTGCTTGCCGCTGGCCAGGTCGATCACCCACAGGTTGCGGCCGCGGATGAAGCTGACGAAACCGCCCTTCGGCGACAGCTTGGCGTCGGTGGCGAAACCCTCGCCGTGGGTCAGCTGGCGAACCGCCGCCTGGCCCTGCTGCTTCAGGTCATAGAGATACAGTTCGCCGCCGAGCGGGAACAGCAGGCGCTGCGCGTCCGGCGACCACTGGTAATCGACGATGCCGGTCATCGCGGCGATGCGCTGTCGCTCGCGGCGGGCCTTTTCCTCATCGCTGAGGGTCTCGGTGCCCGGCCGCACCACCTTGGAGTCGACCAGCAGGCGGGTCTGGCCGCTGCCGATGTCGTAGGTCCACAGGTCCAGCTGGTTGCGGTCGCTGTCCTTGCCGCGCAGGAAGCTGACCTGCGAACCGTCGGGAGCGACCTTCGGCTTCATCAGGGTCGGGCCGGACAACGGCAGCGGGCCGGTGATGGCTTCCAGGGTCAGCTTTTCAGCGTGGGCGGCGGTACTGGTGGCGAGCATGAGGGCGAGCGAAGCGAACAGGTGGCGCATGAAGAATCCCGGCAAACGGCAGGTCCGCCCACCACGATGGATGCGGGGCGGTCGTCCCCCATCCTAACCAAGCCCGTGCAGGAAGACAGCATGACCTTTTGCCCATAAGGCCTGCCCGTATGGGGTGCCGACCAGCGGTCGGCACCCACCGTCCCGGGTCAGCGCTGGCCGAACAGGTGCCTGCGTTCTTCGTCGCTGAGCGGCTTGCCTGCGTTCGGATTCACCTGCTGGCGCAGGGCGTAGGCGCGCTGGGTGGCCGGGCGCGCGGCGATCGCTTCATGCCAGCGCTTCAGGTTCGGGAACGCGGAAAAATCGACGGGGATCTTGTCGTAGGCGCCGATCCACGGGTAGCTGGCCATGTCGGCGATGGTGTATTCATCACCGGCCAGGAAGGCGTGCTGGGCCAGGCGCTTGTCCATCACCCCGTGCAGGCGGCGCACTTCGTTGTCATAGCGCTCGATCGCATACGGGATCTTCTCCGGCGCGTACACATTGAAGTGACCCATCTGGCCGCTCATCGGGCCCAGACCGGCCATCTGCCAGAACAGCCATTCCAGGGTGGTGACGCGGCCGCGCGGGTCGCTGGGCAGGAACTGGCCGGTCTTCTCGGCCAGGTACAGCAGGATCGCACCCGACTCGAACACGCTCTGCGGGGCACCGCCATCGGCTGGGGCCTGGTCGACGATGGCCGGCATCTTGTTGTTGGGCGAGATCGCAAGGAATTCCGGCTTGAACTGGTCGCCCGAGCCGATGTTGACCGGGTGGATGCGGTACTCCAGGCCGGTTTCCTCCAGCAGCAGGGTCACTTTGTGGCCGTTCGGGGTGGGCCAGTAATACAGGTCGATCATGGCGGCGGCTCGGGGCGCGGAAAGGAACCTGGAGTCTAGTGCGTGAGTTGGGTTGGCACCGTCATGGCGGGCCGGTAACCTCGCGGCTCCCCCGAAACGCACTGTCCTGCATGAGCCACAGTCCTCGTCCCCTGTCCCCGTTGTCCTCGCTGATCTTCGCCTCGCGCTGGCTGCAGCTGCCGCTGTACCTGGGCCTGATCCTCGCCCAGTGCGTCTACGTGTTCCTGTTCGGCAAGGAGCTCTGGCACCTGCTGTCCCACTCCGTCTCGATGGGCGAACAGCAGATCATGCTGATCGTGCTGGGCCTGATCGACGTGGTGATGATCTCCAACCTGCTGGTGATGGTGATCGTTGGCGGCTACGAGACCTTCGTCTCGCGCCTGCGCCTGGAAGGCCATCCGGACCAGCCGGAATGGCTGAGCCACGTCAATGCCAGCGTGCTGAAGGTGAAGCTGGCGATGGCGATCATCGGCATCTCCTCGATCCACCTGCTGAAGACCTTCATCGCCACCAGCGCGCTGAAGGGCCTGCCGCTGTGCAAGCCGGAACAATGGGCCGCCGCGGTGTCGTCGGCTTCGACCAGCTTCTACAGCGCTGGCGTCGAGACCTGCACGACCATGACCCAGGAAGGCGTGCTCTGGCAGACCATCATCCACTGCGTGTTCATCCTGTCGGCGATCGGCATCGCCTGGACCGACAAGTTGATGTCCAACAGCCACAGCAAGCCGCACGACAAGGCGAACGATCACTAAGGCCGTCGCCGGCAGCGGCCTGACCGCCGTTGCCTGTCCCGGCCACCGCCCCTTGTACGCGGCGGTGGCCGGGATGCTAGATTGCACCCTCGCCGTTGCCGGCGGTGGCGTCGGGAAACGTCACCCTGCCGCGCCCGGACCGCAGGTCCCGGCCATGCATATCAATGATTTACGTCACGTCGTCTTCTAGAGGGGAGCAGGATGTCGCACGTCTCAATGATCACCGCCGCGCGCCGGTGGCTGCCGGTTGCCCTGGCACTGGCGCTGGCCGCCTGCTCGGGCAAGGAGGAAGCTCCGGCTTCCGCGCCGGACAAGGCACCAGCCGCTGCTGCACCGGCCGCTCCGGTGGTCGCTGCCAAGGTGCAGTCGATGGGTACCGAACAGCTGCGCGAATCGGCCAGCCAGGCGCTGCGCGAGAACCGCATGTACGCGCCGGCCGGTGACAACGCCATCGAGTACTACCTCGCCCTGCGTGACAAGACGCCAGACGACGCCTCGGTGAAGAGTGCGCTGACCGACCTGCTGCCCTACACCCTGATCGCCGCCGAGCAGCATCTGGCGCGCGAGGATTACACCGAGGCGCAGCGCCTGGTGGCATTGATCGAGAAAGTGGATGCGTCCGCGCCGGCCCTGCCGCGCCTGAAGGAAGGCCTGGCCAAGGGCGTGCAGAACGCCGCCAAGCGCACCGAAGCGGAAGCCGAAAAGGCGAAGAAGGACGCCGAGGACCGCAGCAAGCAGCAGACCGAGCAGCAGCGTCTGACCGAGCAACGCGCCAAGGAAGCCGATGCCGCCAAGCAGATTGCCGCGCAGCAGGATGCCGCACGCCGCGACAACGAACGGCAGGAGGCCGAGCGCCAGGCCGCCGCCCGTCGTGAAGCCGAGCAGAAGCAGCAGCAGGCCGCCGCGCAGCAGGCCAGCGCCGCACGCCAGGCTGCAGCCCCGGCCGCACCGACCCTGCGCCCGGTCAGCACGCCGGCGCCGCGTTATCCGGGCGAAGCCCTGCGCTCGGGCACCTCGGGCGAAGTGCTGGTGGAGATCACCGTCGGCACCGATGGCTCGGTAGTGAACGCACGCGTGCTGCGCGCGACACCCGGCCGCGTGTTCGACCGCGAAGCTCTCAATGCAGTGAAGCGCTGGCGCTTCGAGCCGGTCAGCGCCCCGGTTACCACCCGCCGTACTCTGGTGTTCGCGCCGGGCGGCTGATGCCGCGGCAACGCCGGGCCACGCCCGGCGGTCTGGATCAAGGCCCGGCATGCCCGGGCCTTGTGTTTTTCAGGCTGCCGCGTCGATCAGCCGTTGCAGGACCGGATCGCGCGCCGTCATTACCCTGAAAAGGCCTAGCGCGTGCAATGCCGGCAGCAGATCGCGAAGATCGACCTCTGCCGCGGCACGGGTGGCAGCACTGCCCGCAGGATCCTGCCAGTCGCGCACGCTGGCGAGGAAAGCGCCGACGCTGCCCTTGCGCACGGTCAGGCCGTTCACGTGCACGTCGTCCTGATGATCGGGGAGGATGTCCTGCGGTTTCATGGGAATGGGCTCCTTGGAATGGGCCGCCAGTCTCAGGCTTGCAGTTCGACCGTTCTGCCGTATAACTGCCAACGTATATGGCAGATCAGCCAACCCAAGTGCCTTTGATCGATCCCGCACTTGCCGATGCGGCCACAGGGCCGTGGCTGCTGGGCGTACAGCTGACCATGCCGGGGACGCGACGCACGCCGCGTCACCAGCACGCACGCGGGCAGCTGCTGGGTGCGCGCCGCGGCCTTATGAGCATCGAAGCCGGCGACCAGCACTGGCTGCTTCCGGCGGGACACGTAGCGTGGGTCCCGCCTCGCCTGCCGCATGCATTGGCCAGCCTCGGTGACTTCGACGGCTGGAGCCTGTACTTCAGTACTTCGGCCTGCGCGCCATTGCCCACTGTACCGCGCGTGTTCCAACCCAGCATGCTGCTGCAGGCGGCGGTGCCACGCGCTCTGCAGTGGAGGCACGGCGCATTGGGGGATGCGCAGCTGAGGCTGGCCGGAGTAATTGGCGATGAGATCGCAGCTGGTCTTCCGTTGCCGCTGGCACTGCCGCAGCCACGCGATCGCCGCCTGCGACGGATCGCCACCGCGCTGGCCCGCGCGCCACATGATCCGCGCAGCGTGCAGGACTGGGCCGCTGCCAGCGGCCTGTCTGGCCGCAGCCTGGCTCGCCATTGGTTGGCCGAAACGGGCATGCCGCTCAGCCACTGGCGGCAGCGGTTGCGCGTACTGTTGGCATTACCGCGCCTGCTGTCAGGCGAAACGGTCATCGAAGTCGCGCTGTCGATGGGCTATGAAACACCCAGTGCATTCATCGCCGTGTTCAAGCGCGAGATGGGGGTGACACCGGCACGCTATGGTGCGGGGTGAGACTTGGTATGGTGGACCGGAAAAGGGCCGGCCACACCAGAGATGCTACTCCTCTGGGCGCCACATCATCCGCTCCTTGTGGCGTTCCATCGCCCGCGCATAGATGTCCGGATCGCTGGCAAATTCAGCCATGAACCTTGGCTCTGGAAGTCGATAGGGATCCTCAGGATCAATCTGGCATTCCGCCTCGATCTCAGGTGGGAAGACCGGCCTGCGGCAGGTCTTGAAGGTCAGCCACCGGCAGAGCGTGAGTGCGCCATAGACCGGGAACATCAGGTTGGTACGCAGCGGCATCAGTGCCGTGCCCATCATCAGGATGACCATCAGCCAGCAGTTGCGGATCGTTGGGTCCGACGAGAGCGTGATAACCCTGTCACGTGGGTCGTCGTAACAGTTTTCCGGGCCGTCCTGCATGTAGCGGCAGATCAGTGCCCATTCCTCGAGAATGTGATCGTCGTGATGCCAGAAGTGTCCGACGGTGAAGGTCTGCTGTATCTGCTGATTGCGATCAAGCAGGTGGCACCTGAGATCACGCAGCTCACGATTTTGCGCGCCCCGGCCGATATGGAAGAAGGCGTAAGGCGAACCCCAAGGCACGACGGTCACGCCGCCAGGGCCGTTGTACCTGAAGAAGTAGATCTTGCGGGTGATGCGATTGAAGCGAACCGGATAGTGCGTGTACTGGAAGATGTCTTTTCTGAGAACCATCCACCAGCATACGAAGTTTGCCGCAAAAACGACTACGGTGATGACCAACAGATGTGGCCATAGGCCCGCTATCCCCTCTCTCATTTCAGAGGACTGGATAAACAAATTCACGTTTACGCCAGTAAAGAAGATGACCATCAGCGAGGCGGACAGCGTCGCGGCCATACCCTTTACTTTGAAAGACCTGTCGACGAAATCGATGTACTGCGAATTCATCGCAATCAGACCGAATGCATCGTCGGGCGAGAACTGCGACGGAATGTCATGCCTCAACTCCGAACTGCGCTCCGGGTGGTTCAACCGTCGTCCAACGGGGAAGCGTGGCTGCCATCCTGTAAGCACTATGCGGACCTCTGAAGATTTTTCATCGAAGCCAGTTGATCTTCAACCGTCGAGAAAAAGCCAGCATCATTGCCGCCAAAGTGAATCGTTTTGTCCATCCACCGCTCAACTTCATCAGGCTTGAACCACCCTACGACGACCGTCACGACAGCCGCGACAAGCATCAGTATCAGTGCAAGTGGTATTGCCGCGCCCCAAAGCAACAACCCGGCAGCAACCATCGTGGCGATTCCTCCAGTAATCATACCAATGCCGTAGACCGCATCGAGCTTGAAGTCCCTCACGCCCTCGTAAACCGTGAGTCCACCCAACACCATGCCAGCAATCCCACTCAACCACCGCCCCGACGCGTAGACGGCTTCTGCACGAGTCTGAGCATAGGCCGCCCATCGCCCCATCGGCTCGGCAAGCTTCTGCGAGAACCAAGGCAACTTGGATCCCATCTCCCCCAGCAGCATCGCCGAGTCTCCCACCAGCGCACCCACGCCCGCAGCAAAGTTGGCGCCCAACAGTGGGCGCTCACGCGGCAGTGCCTTGCTGTACTGCCGGCTCAGCTCGGACAGGCTGGCGGAGGCAAACACCAGGCTGGCCGTGCCATAGGCGTACGAGGTGCTGCCCAGTTTGGCGAAACTACCGCGTATGGCGTCATACATATCCACCGTGGTCAGCGTTCGTGACAGCTCTGCATGGCGCGACGTTCCGGTGATCACCGCTTTCGCGTTCAGCGCCTTGAACAACCGCAACTGGTCGCTGTCCACCAGGGCAACGAGGCCGACCCTGAAACGCTTCCCTTCCATATCCGCATCAGCCGCGGCAACGGCGTGCGCGGCGAGGGCGCGCGCCTGGCTGGCCGCGTTCAACCCCGCGCGCTCACTGACGGCCATCGCCAAGGCATTCCGTGCGCGCTTTGGGGTCGTATGTCCGCTCAGGTCCACCAACTCAGTGCCCGGCGACGCCGACTGGGCGAGTGCGGTCAGCATTCCCACCTGCATGCGGGTGGGCAACAGCATGGCGCCGCCTTCGAATACCTTGCCAACACCGCCGCCGATCATTCGTGTCAGTGGCCCGGATAGCTGCTCCACCAGCCGTGCCGTCCCCTGGAACATCGCACTCAGCTTTCCGGAGGACTCTGCATCCAGCAGTGCTTTGAGCGCATTGGACAGGCCGTTGGCCGCTGTCAGCCAGTCCCGCGTGCCCGGTGCAACACTCGCCTTCTCGATGGTTTCCCTCCAGGTCTTCAGCAACGCATCCTGGTTCCACATCTGTGCTCGCAGGAGGATGGCTCCGGGGTCCTGCACATCATCCTGCTGCAGCCGCTCAAGCAGGTAGCCCATGATGAGGCCGCGCGAGGCTGAGTCGCGCAGCAGATTGGTCACGACTTCCTGGTAGAGCACCCCGCTGGTGCTGTCCTTGCTGTCGTAATTGCTCTGCATGTGCTGCTTGAAAGAAGGCGCCTGCCACCATGCAATCATTGCCCGATCCAGATCGGCCACGGTGTCCTCATGGAACCGCGCCTGCGCGGGGGCGTAGATCGTCTCCAACCAGTGGGTATGCGCATCGACCTGGCGCAGGTGACGGCTGTACTTTCGCCAGGACTTGTCGGCCTGGGCCAGCACCGCCTCCTCATCCTCAACCGCAAATATGTCGTGATTCCACGCTTGCAGGGGCCTGGCCAGCTGCTCCGCATTGGTCTTCCCGCCCAGAATGCTGACCACGCCACGACCGAACATGGCGGCCTCTCTGCGGCGGTACGCGACATCCTCGAATGCGCCACGCCGGACGGCGCCCTCTATCAGTGAGATGGACGACGCAGACTCAACCCTCTCCCGCCGCTCAGGCTCCGCCTCCCATTCGAGAATGCGTTCGATTGCGAGCTGGTTGAGATCGGAAATGATGCCGATCGGATCGTCCAGCGCCACCAGCGCAGGCAGCGATACCTGCGGATGGCCGGCAGCGATGCCTGCCTGCGCGATCAACTGGTCGACCTGTGCAGTCGAGTAGTTCGCCCACTGATCCAGGCTGTACTCGAATGCATGCACGCCGGGAACTGCGTTGATCGCCGGAATGCCCTGCACTCCCCGATCATTGCGTGAGACTGTCAATGTCGTGGATGGCTTGGCGAGATGGAGTTCGGCTACCAGGGCGGGAGCTTGCCCCAGTTCGGCAAGGTGTGGCTGCGGCTGCCCACTGCCCCGCCACGCGGCAACATCAATGCATCGCATATGCTGCTGGCGGTAGGCAGCGTCCTGATGCCTCCGCCACACCCTGCGCGTCCACGGTGCGCTGCTGTAGGCCAGCCACAACAGGGTTGCCTGGGCGGCATCGGGCACGATGATGCATTTGGACAGCAGCGTTTCGCCGTGGCGCGAGCACCTCGCCGGCTGCGTATCGTTCTGCGGCGGCGGGGTCTGGTCGCGGATGTCGAACGCACTGAGGTCGCCGTATTCATTCAACTGCCATGCCCTCCACTCATCGCGCGCCTGGTGGTAGCTGTAGACATAGCCGCCGCGCAGCAGGCGAAGTGCATAACGTGCAGACACTTCCGGCAACGGCTGCTCGCCCGTAACGCCATCGAATGGCGCTTGCAGCACCGGCGCTGCCTCACGGACCTCCGCATCTGCCCGCGCCACCGCGTAGCGCGCAAGCAGCAGCGGCAATCCGGACGTGATGCAGTTCGGGCAGTAGTCGGGATCGCTTTCGAGTCCAGTCATGCCGCCTCCGTCTGCAGACCGTGTTGGCGTCCCAGCTCGCAGGCCATGCGATAGGACATCCCCTGCTGGTGGACACGCGTGAGCCGCAGGTTCAGTGCCGCCTGCTCGGCCGCATCCCCGGTGCCGCGCAGTCGCTGGCACGCATACGCCTGCTGATCGTCCAGATCCTGCAGCCCCATGCTCTGGGCCTCGCCGATCGCCTGAAGCACCGCAGGCAGCAGCGTGCTTGCATGGCCGCCCCTCTCTTCGGAAAGATCTCTCAGGCAACCATTGATGCAGGCGACCTGGGCCAGAACACTCCACTGGTCTGGATGGATCAATGGGCCGGGCGGACCCTCGGCAGCCGGCCGCGGGTGTGTACGCCACGTGTTGCCCAGCGGCTCATGCCAGGTCCATGCCGAGATCGGTCCCATCAGCTGTGCCATCTGCGAAGGACCCAGCAGCCACCGAAGGTGTCGGAACACCCGTGCGTCGTGGATGCGGAACAACACCCTTCCAGCATGCGGTCGCAGAAGGGCCATCCGGTTCATCAGATGGTTTCGGACCCGGTCCGGTACGTCACTCTCAAGCAGGGTGCAGAACAGCGGCCGGCCGCGATCACGCAGCTGGGCATCGGCCCGCTCAAGCAGTTCAAGCCGCGTCTGCCAAGGCAGTGCATGCAGTGGCACCAGCAAGGGGGGATTGTGCAGTCGCCTGCACAGCAGCGGTGGGTTCAGCGGTTCGACGGGAAGATCGGCGAACTGTGCGGCAGCAACCTGCGTCGGATCGACGATGCCATGCGTCTGCGCGAGGAAGGTGCGGTGTCCCATGTCGACAGGGGCCGCGTCTGGTGAGTCCAGGTCCATTGGATCACGATGGGAAAGTGTGATTCCACGGTAGGACCCTGCACCTGAGGCGTTAAGAGGCAGACGCGACAGTTCGCGCAATCGCTCCGCTTTTGCAACTTTTCGTACGGCGGTGCCGACGCCCTGCTGCCGGACACGACGAGGCCCGGAATGACCGGGCCTCGCTTCAGATCCGCCGGGCGTAGCCGGTGCGTGCCCTGGGCTCAGCCAGAGATGGCCAGGCGTTCGTTGTGGTAGCGGCGCACGGCGGCGAACCACAGCACAGCGGCCAGGCCCAGGCTGGCGCCGAGGTAGATCGCCCACACCGAGGGAGTGATGGTCTCGTGCCGGATCACCTTCAGCAGCATCTGGTTCTGCGACAGGAACGGCACCGCGTACTGCCACAGCTGGCTTTTCACCGGATAGGCGATCAGCGCGTAACCCGGCAGCATCGGCAACAGCATCAGCCAGGTCATGTGGCTCTGGGCTTCCTTCATGCTCTTGGCCGCAGCGGCCAGGAAGGTCAGCAGCGAGGTGCCGATCAGCAGCATCGGCAGCATCACCAGCAGCATCTGCACCATCGCCATGATGTTCATGTTGAGCTGGCGGCCGATGTTGCCCGGCGCGATCTGGGCACTGACCTTGAACGCGATCAGGGTGAGCAGCAGCGACGCGAAGCCGACCATGCAGGCGGCGGCGATCTTGCCGCTGACGATGGCGCTGCGCGACCCCGGCGTGGCCAGCAGCGGTTCAAGAGACTGCCGCTCGCGCTCGCCGGCGGTGGTGTCCATCACCAGATAGGCACCGCCCAGGAACGAGGTCAGGGTCAACAGGATCGGCAGCAGTGCCGACAGCATCAGGCCACGCTTGGCTTCGGCACTGGCCATGTCCTGGCTGGCCATGTCCAGTGGCCGTGCAACCTGGGCGTCGATGCCACGCGCCATCAGCCGCAACGCGCCGACCTGGCCGTTGTAGGTGGCCAATGCCGCCTGCAGGCGCGCAGTGGGCACCTCCGCGGCACGCCGCGTGCTGTCACGGATCACCTCCACCAGCGCCGGCTTGCCGTCGGCCCAGTTGCGGCCGAACTCCGGGCTGATGCGCAGCGCCACATCGATCTCCTGCGAGCGGATGGCCTCGGCCAGATCCTTCGGCGCGGCAGTGGCATTCAGGCCCTGGGCGGCCAGGAAGCGGACCAGGTTCGGCGCGTGTTCGGCACCGATGGTGGGAATCTGCAGCGGCTGCTCGATCTGGGTGCGCACGCGGCTTTCAGACAGCTTGCCCATGCCCAGGATCAGCAGCGGGTACAGCAGCGGGCCGAACAGCAGGGTCAGCGCCAGTGTGCGGCGGTCGCGCGACAGGTCACGCAGTTCCTTGCGCATCACCGTCATCAAGGTCGACATCATGCTCATGCGTGCAGGCCCTCTTCGCTGCCGATCAGTTTCACGAACGCGTCTTCCAGGTTGGATTCGCCGGACTGCGCGCGCAGTTCATCGGCACTGCCGGCGGCCATCACCGTGCCCTTGGCGATGATCACGATGTGGTCGCACAGCGCGCCCACCTCCTGCATGATGTGGCTGGACAGGATCACGCAGCGGCCTTCCTCGCGCAGGCCCAGCAGGAAACGGCGCAGCGCGCGCGTGGTCATCACGTCCAGGCCGTTGGTGGGTTCATCGAGGATGACGTTGCGCGGGTCGTGCACCAGCGCGCGGGCGATGGCGGTCTTGGTGCGCTGGCCCTGCGAGAAGCCATCGGTCTGGCGGTCGAGGATGTCACCCATGTCCAGTGCATGCGACAGCACGTCGATGCGTTCGCGGATGCGCTGCGCGGACAGGCCGTGCAGCTCGCCGAAGTAGGCGATGTTCTCGCGCGCGGTCAGGCGCTTGTAGACGCCGCGCGCATCGGGCAGCACGCCAAGATGGCGCCGCACTTCCACCGGGTCGCGGGCGGCGTCGATGCCGTCGACGCTGATGCTGCCCTGGTCGGGTGTCATCAGCGTGTACAGCATGCGCATGGTGGTGGTCTTGCCGGCACCATTGGGGCCGAGCAGCCCGGTGATCTGGCCATCGGCGGCACGGAAACCGACGTTGGACACCGCCTGGATGCGGCCGGTGCGGGTGTCGAAGGCCTTGTGCAGGTTGTCGGCGACGATCATGGGGTCCATCCGTTGAACGAGGTGAACGCCGGCACGTAGCTCAGCGTATCCAGGCAGCTGGCATCGAGCGCCTTGGCATCGGTGGTATCGATGAACTGGCCAAGCAGCCGCGGCATGCAGCCGGCATTGAGCGTGCCATGGCCCTGCCCGCGGGCGACCAGCGCGCGGCCATTGGGCAGGCCCTTGAGCACCTGTTCGGCATAGCGCGGCGGGGTGACCGGATCCAGTTCACCGGAGAGCAGCAGCACCGGCAGGTCCGACTTCAGCGGCGCGGTCAGCGCAGCCGGCGCCGGCTGGTGCGGCCACACCGGGCAGGCCGCGAAGAACGCACGTGCCGCTTCGGCACCGAACAGGGCGTCATCGCTCTCTGCCGGGGCCTGGAAGCGCGGCGCATCCTCGCTGCAGATCACCGACCACTGCATGCCACGGTTGATCTGGAAATCCATGCTGCGGGTCGCGCCGCGCACCAGCGAGGCCAGCGGCGCGTATCGGCCCTGCGCCGCTTCATCCAGCACCAGCGGCAGCAGCGAGGAGTACTCGGGCACGTAGGAGAATGCGAAGGCCAGGCCGACCACGCTGTCCGGAGACAGCACGTCCTGGCGGGGCGCATTGGTGCCGGGATCGCGGTAATCGACCGTGACGGGCGAACGCCGCAGGGTCTCGGCCACGGCGCGCAGCTGTTCCCGGGTATCGACCGGGAACCGCTTGCTGCAGGCGGCATCCTTGCGGCACTGCGCCGACTGCAGGGTGATCGCATTGTCGAACGTGCGGGCGAACTCGCCGCCGACCACCAGGTCGTTGGGCACCACGCCATCGATGACCAGGCTGCGGGTGTGCTGCGGGTAGGCGATCGCGTAGCGCTGGGCGACGCGCGTGCCGTAGGAACCACCGACCAGGTTCAACCTGTCCACGCCCAGCGCCTGGCGTACGGCGTCCAGATCGGCGATGGCCTCGGCGGTGGTGTAGAAGCGTGCATCGGCGCGCCCCTGCAGCGAGGCTGCGCAGCGCTGCGCGTAATCGCGCAGCGAGGCCTCGGTGGGGGCCGCGTCCTCGTCCATCTGCAGTTCCTTGCCATCCACGCCGAGGCAGCTGAGCGGGTTGGAACCGCCGGTGCCGCGCTGGTCGATCAGGAACACGTCGCGCTGCTTGCGCACCTGGCGCAGCGCGCTGTCGACGATGACCGCCACTTCGCTGGCGGCCTGCCCGGGGCCACCGGCCAGGAAGAACACCGGATCAGGCTGGCCGGCTCCGCTGCTGCCCGATTCCAGCCAGGCGATGCGCAGGTCGATCTGGCGGCCGCCGGGGTGGGCGCGGTCCTCTGGGACCTGCAGGGTCGCGCACTGGGCTTCGACATTGGCGCTGGCACCTTCGGTGGACAGCGTGCAGGGCTGGAATTCGATGGCGCCGAAGCGGCGGCTTGGGGCGTCGCTGTCGCCCCGGGTGTCGGCTGACGGCGGCTGGCTGCAACCGGCAAGCATCAGGCTGGCCAGCATTCCGGCCAGCGCGAGGTGGTGTCTTTGCATCGTGCTCGTTTCCCCTGGAGGCGTTCCTGTCGACCACGACGGGCTGCCGCGGAAGATGTGACCCAACTTACACGGGCACGGCCTCGACGGCGATGGGAAACGGCGAAATCGCCGCTGCCGGTGCGCAGGCCAGCTGATCGCGCCCGGCGGCCTTGGCCTGGTACAGCGCCGCATCGGCGGCGGCCAGCAGCGTGGACAGGTCACCCCGGCCTTCGTCCATGGCCAGCCCCACGCTGGCGGTGACCGCAACCGGCCCCGTCGCCAGCACTGCCGGGTGTCGTTGCAGGCGGGTGCGGATCAGCGCCGCCAGCATGATTGCGTCGCTCGACGTGCTGCCTGCCAGTACCAGCACGAATTCCTCTCCCCCATAGCGGCCCAGCAGGTGGGCCCGCCCCTGCGTGCAGTGCTGCAGCACGGCAGAGAAGTGGCGCAGCACCTGGTCACCGGCCAGGTGCCCCCAACGGTCGTTGATCTGCTTGAAATGGTCGACATCGACCAGCAACAACGCCAGCGGACGGCCCTGCTGGCGGACGCGCTGCAACTGCGCCTGGCCATCGGCCAGTACCGCGCTGCGGTTGAGCAGGCCGGTCAGGCCATCGGTACGCGCCGCGTGCCGCAGGTCGACCAGCATGCGCTCGACCAGCAGCAACACCATGGCGAAGCAGCGCGCCAGCTCCAGCATCACCCCGGCAATATAGGTGGCGAACATCGGCGAGCCGGTGCGCATGATGTCCTCTCCAGCACCGGGCGCCACCGGCAGGAACAGGCGCACGGCATACAGCGTGGCTTCGGCCAGGAACACCACCGCCGCCAGCCGGCAGCTGGTGCGTTGCTGCGCCGGCGCATGGCGCAGCAGCAGCCAGGCAATCCAGCCATCGACGGTCAGTGCGAACACACTGAACACCTGCAGGCGCATGTGCAGGTCCGGCCAGAGCACCAGGAACGCGAAAATGCAGGCCATGAACGCCGCTGCCATCAGCAGCGGCCGCCACAGCGGCAGTGGCTGCTGCAGATGCAGCGCCACCCCGCGCAGCATCATCAGGCCACAGCCGGCCATCGCTGCATTGCCGGCCAGCACCGCAGGCGCCAGCGGCAGGTAGGGCCGCAGTGCCAGCAGGGTCACCCCCAGCGTCAGCAGCCACAGGCTGATGGTCCACTGCCGCAGTACCGGTTGCCCGCGCAGCACCACCAGCAGCAGCGAGAAGCCCACGGCAATGCCGATGCAGAGCAGGAAACCAAGCACGGTGATGGTGGGGAAATCCAGGGACATGCGGCGCTCGTCGACCGGGGCGGCGCGCGCATCTTAGCGCCTTGCCGCGCGATGCCTGCAGCGTTCCGTGGCCCGGTGCGGATGCGAGGTCGGAAAACGGCGAGCAATGCCATCGATGCGCACGCAGAATCTGCGCAAACCCAAGGAGCTGCCCATGCACGCGTGGTACCTCGGTGGCCTCGACCACCGCCCTTTCCAGCACCTGTTCGAGAAGAACGACACTGCGCTTGCCACGCTGGGCATCCAGCGCCGCTGGGCGGGCGACGGCGGCGGCCATCCCTGCCGGATCAGCCTGAGCGACCCGCCCAGTGGCAGCGAACTGCTCCTGCTGTCGCATGTCCATCTGCCCCTGCACTCGCCCTATCACGCGTCCGGCCCGATCTTCGTACAGCGCGGCGTGACCCGGTGCGTGCTGCCACCCGGCGTGGTGCCGTCCTATGTGCAGCGGCGGATGATCTCGGTGCGTGCCTACGACCGGTCTGCGCTGATGTTGGGTGCCCGGGTCTGCGCGGGCAGCGAGGTCGCCGCGCAGCTGGATGTGCTGTTCGCCAACGCGGCGGTGGCGTTCGTGCAGTTGCACAACGCCGCGCATGGCTGCTTCTCGTGCCAGGCCGACAGGGTCGATGCACAGGCCGCGTAGCGTGGCCTCCACGACGTGATCGGCGCCACGCCGATCGCGTGATGCCCAGCGCATCCGTTCAGCCCCACGTGAAGCCCGCGGGAAGGGCTTCACATGCGCAGTCACGGATCGGAACGTCCAGGGTTCCACGCCCTGCAGTGCGACTCGATACTCGCCGGGGTGGCGCCGGAAGTCCGCCGCGCAGCGCAGTTCCTGCGGTCACCGCTCCCTTTCGACGACCACAAGGATGCGCCATGTCATTCCGATCCACACCGCTGTTGCTGGCCACCTCATTTGCTGCCGCAGGCCTGGCCCTGGCCGGCACTGCGTTCGCCCACGGCACCATGACCACGCCGGTCAGCCGCGTCTATGCCTGTTTCCAGGGCAACCCGGAGAACCCGACCAACCCGGCCTGCGCCGCCGCAAAGGCAGTGGGCGGTTCGCAGGCGTTCTACGACTGGAACGGCATCAACCAGGCCAATGCCAACGGCAATCACCAGGCCGTGGTCCCCGACGGCAAGCTGTGCAGCGGCAACAACCCGACCTTCCGCGGCCTGGATCTGGACCGCAGCGACTGGCAGACCACGCCGATCCAGCCCGATGCCAATGGCAGGTTCACCTTCGTCTTCAAGGCGACCGCGCCGCACGCCACGCGCGACTGGCGCTTCTTCGTCACCCGCGACGGCTGGCAGCCGGGCAGCCCGCTGCGCTGGGCCGACCTGCAGGAGTTCTGCACGCTGGGCAACACGCCGCTGTCGGCAGATGGCACCTACAAGCTGCAGTGCACGCTGCCGCAGCGCAGCGGCCAGCACGTGATCTACAACACCTGGCAGCGCTCGGATTCGACCGAAGCGTTCTACACGTGCATGGACGTTCGCTTTGAAGGCAACGGCGGTGGCACCACGCCGGTGCCGCAATGGCAGGATGCCGGCCCAGTGACCGCACGTGGCGAACTGCCGGTCGGCACCACCCTGGCCCTGCGGGTGTTCAACGCCAACGGCAACGATGTCGAGCGCGTGGAGGCGACGCTGGCCAGTGGCCAGACCGCGCCCGCGCAATGGCCGTTGGCGCTGGCACGCAAGGTCAATGCCAGCGCCCAGCATGCGCGCGTGGGTGTACTCAGCAACGGCGTGATCACACCCGCCGCCTCGGCCACCGGCAACCGGGTGTACCTGAAGAACGGCAACCGCTTCCAGCTCGACACCCAGCTACCGGAGCCGGGCACGCCCTCGCCGGGCGGCGATTTCGATCATGTGTACCCCGCCGGCATCGGCAGCTACGTGCCCGGCCAGACCGTGGTGAAGGGCAGCGACGGCAAGCTGTATGCCTGCCGCCCGTTCCCGGAAGGCGCCTGGTGCAACGTCAACGCCGACGCGTACCGGCCGGGCGTGGGCGCAGCCTGGCGCGATGCGTGGATCGCGTACTGAGACCGGATGCAGGGAACGGTGCCTGAGCACCGTTCCCTGCAAATCGTGAAACGCACTGGCTTGCAAGCGTGAAGTCGTTCCCACTCGAGATCACGCAGCTTTTTTTTTCAAAGTAATCCGATGGATAGAGGCAGTCGGCATACCGAGACTTCACCGGGTTCCACCACCCACAGGAGATCTCCATGCATCTGTCCCACCGGGCCGTCCTCGCGCTGTCCGTGATCGCCGGCGTAGCCGCTTCAGGCAGCGCGTTCGCCCACGGCACCATGTCCAAGCCATCCAGCCGTGTCTATTCCTGTTACCAGGGCAATCCTGAAAACCCGACCAACCCGGCCTGTGCGGCAGCCAAGGCCATCGGTGGCGCGCAACCCTTCTATGACTGGGCAGGCGTCAACCAGGCCGGCGCCAATGGCAACCACCAGGCCGTGGTGCCCGATGGCGAGCTGTGCAGCGGTGGCAACAGCAAGTACCGCGGGCTGGATCTGAACCGCAGTGACTGGCAGACCTCACCGATCCGTGCCGACGCGCGCGGTCGCTATACCTTCGAATTCAAGGCACCGGCACCCCACGCCACCCGCGACTGGAAGTTCTACGTCACCCGCGAGGGCTGGCAACCGGGCAGCCCGCTGCGCTGGGCCGACCTGCAGGAGTTCTGCACGCTGGGCAACGTGCCGCTTTCCGGCGACGTCTACAAGCTGGACTGCCCGCTGCCCAAGCGCAGCGGCCAGCACGTGATCTACAACACCTGGCAGCGCTCCGATTCCACCGAAGCGTTCTACACCTGCATGGACGTGCGCTTTGAAGACGGTGGCGGCGTGACTCCACCCCCGCAGTGGCAGGACGCCGGCCCGGTCACTGCCCGTGGCGCGCTGGAAGTGGGCACGACCCTGACCCTGCGCGTGTTCAATGGCAACGGCAACGACCTCGAACGCCCGGAAATCATCCTGGCTGCCGGCCAGACCGGCGCAACACAGTGGCCGCTGGCCCTGGCCCGCAAGGTCAATGCCAGCGCGCAGCACGCTCGCGTCGGCCTGATGAAGAACGGTGTGGTCACCCCGGTCGCTTCGGCCAGCGACAACCGCGTCTACCTGAAGCCGGGCAACCGCTTCCAGCTCGAGACCCAGGTGCCGGGTCCGGTCGATCCGGTCGATCCGCCGCCTGGCGACTACGACTTCGTGTACCCGGCGGGTATCGGCAGCTACATCCCGGGCCAGACCGTGGTGAAGGGCACCGATGGCAAGCTGTACGCCTGCCGCCCGTTCCCGGAAGGCGCCTGGTGCAACATCAATGCCGAGGCCTACCGCCCGGGCACCGGCTCTGCCTGGCGTGATGCCTGGATCGAGTACTGAGTCACGGCACCGGGGGCGGCGTGATGCCGCCTCCGGTTGTTCGGATTGCCGGCCCGCGGCCGGCACGACCCGCAATCATTTGCTGCTGACGTACTTCTCGCGCCGGATCTGCGGGTTGCCCAGGCCGGCGGCCTTGAGCAGCTCGGCACAGGCATCGACCATGTCCGGGTTGCCGCACAGGTAGGCGATGTCGGTGGCCGGGTCCGGGGTGAAGCCAGCCAGCGCCTGCTGCACGTAGCCGTGCTGTACGTCCGGGTGCGGATCAGCCGGCAGTTCGCGCGACAGGCACGGAACATAACGGAAGTTCGGGTGCTTTTCGGCGAAGCTGTAGAAGTCTTCGCTGTACAGCAGCTCGCCCGGGCTGCGCGCGCCCTGCAGCAGCACGATCTGCACGCCACGCTCGGCCATCGCCGTTTCCAGCAGCGGCAGCATCGAGCGGTAGGGCGTGACGCCGGTACCGGTGGCGATCAGCAGGTAGCGGCCGTTGTGGTCACCGGGATTCAGGCAGAAGCGGCCATAGGGGCCGGACGCGCTGACCTGGCCACCGTCCTCCAGCGCCTCGAACAGGGCCGTGGCGGCGCCGCCGGGCACGAAACTGACCGCGATATCCACCGCCTCGCCCGGGCCCAGCGCGTGGTCGTGGATGGTCGCCAGCGAATAACTGCGCTTGGTCTCGGTGCCGTCGGCGTAGCTGAAATGGACCTGGATGAACTGGCCGGGCTGGAAATCCAGCGGCTGTCCGTCATCACGCACGAACTGGTAGTGGCCGACGGTCGGGGCCAGCATGCGGCGGCCGACCAGCTTGAGGGGGAATTGAACAGGCACGACTTTTCGGGACAGTGTGTAGCCGGGGCAAGCCCTCGGGGTCTTCTATAATAGCCCCTCCCCGCCCCCTCTCCAGCGCCAGCCCATGGGCGCGAAGGCTTCGAGCTTGGCATCCCAGAACGATATGGCGCCCGCCCTGCGCGTGCGCGACCTGCGCAAGACCTACGACAACGGCACTCAGGCCCTGAAGGGGGTTTCCCTGGAAGTGGCCCCGGGCGACTTCTTCGCCCTGCTCGGCCCCAACGGCGCCGGCAAGTCGACCCTGATCGGCATCATCAGTTCCCTGGTCAACCTCAGCGAGGGCCAGGTGGAGGTGTTCGGCAGCGACCTGGTGCGCAACCGCAGCGCCACCATGCGCCTGATCGGGCTGGTGCCGCAGGAGATCAACTTCAACCTGTTCGAGAAGCCCTTCGACATCCTGGTGAACTACGCCGGCTTCTATGGCGTGCCGCGCGAGGAAGCGGAGCAGCGCGCCGAAGAGGAACTGAAGCGGGCGCACCTGTGGGAGAAGGCCCAGGTGATGAGCCGCACGCTGTCCGGCGGCATGAAGCGCCGGTTGATGATCGCGCGCGCGATGATGACCCGCCCGCGCCTGCTGATCCTGGACGAGCCGACCGCCGGCGTGGACATCGAGATCCGCCGCGACATGTGGCGCGTGCTCAAGGAAATCAACGCGGCCGGCACCACGATCATCCTCACCACGCATTACCTGGAAGAAGCCGAGTACCTGTGCCGCCACCTGGCGATCATCAACCACGGCCAGATCGTCGAGCAGGGCCCGATGCGCGCCCTGCTGGCCAAGCTGGACGTGGAAGGCTTCCTGCTGGACATCGACGGTGAGCTGCCCGCGCAGCTTCCGGTGATCGAGGGCGCGATCCTGACCGCACCGGACCCGCACACGCTGGACATCGACATGCCCCGCGCGATGGACCTCAACCGCGTGTTCGCCACGCTCAACGAGGCCGGCATCCGCGTGCGTTCGATGCGTACCAAGAGCAACCGCCTGGAGGAGCTGTTCGTGCGCCTCACCGGCAACCTGGAGACCTCCGCATGAGCACCACCGAGCTGACCGACGGCCAGCGCAACCGCGTCGCGCTGATGACCATCGTGCGCCGCGAAGTCGCCCGCATCATGCGCATCTGGGGCCAGACCCTGGTGCCGCCGGCGATCACCATGACCCTGTACTTCCTGATCTTCGGCAACCTGATCGGGTCGCGCGTGGGTGACATGGGCGGCTACACCTACATGCAGTTCATCGTGCCGGGCCTGGTGATGATGAGCGTGATCCAGAACAGCTACGGCAACATCAGCTCCTCGTTCTTCGGCGCCAAGTTCGGCCGCCACGTGGAGGAACTGCTGGTCAGCCCGATGCCGAACTGGGTGATCCTGTGGGGCTATGTGGCCGGTGCGGTGCTGCGCGGCCTGATGGTGGGCGTGATCGTGCTGATCATCGCGATGTTCTTCACCCCGGTGCGCATCCCGCACCCGATCGTGATGCTGACCACGGTGATCCTGGGCGCGACGATCTTCTCGCTGGCTGGCTTCATCAACGCGGTATATGCGAAGAAGTTCGACGACGTGGCGATCGTGCCGACCTTCATCCTGACCCCGCTGACCTACCTGGGTGGCGTGTTCTATTCGGTGAAGCTGCTGCCGGGCTGGGCCGAGGCGGCCACGCACGCGAACCCGATCTTCTACATGGTCAATGCGTTCCGCTATGGCCTGCTGGGCAGCAGCGATGTACCGCTGCCGATGGCCTACGGGTTGATGATCGGTTTCGTGGTGGTGCTGACGGCGCTGGCGCTGTGGCTGCTTCGCCGTGGCGTGGGCATGCGTAGTTGAGTTCTGCGCGCAGGGCCTGCGGCCCTGCACCCGCAGTGGTAGTGCCGGCCGCTGGCCGGCAAAAGCAAAAGCATGCATTCCGCGGGATGGCAGGGTGGCATGACCCGCTCCTGGTGGGTGTCGACCTTGGTCGACACGAAGGACTCACGGCATGCGTGGACAAGGCATTACCCGTAGAGCCGAAGGCAGCGGCAGGAGCCGCTGCCAACGTCGCGTGCGACGGCCCAAAGGGTGCCGGTCAGGACGACCGGCATAGCCCATGCTCGGCTCTTTTCTTGCCTGCAATCTCCGGCACAATCGCAGGCCTGATTCCCCCAGAAACGGTGAACGTGCAATGCGCATCCTGATTCTCGGCGCCGGTGGTACCGGCGGTTACTTCGGCGGTCGGCTGGCCCAGGCCGGCGTGGACGTCACCTTCCTGGTCCGCCCTGCACGCGCCGCCCAGCTGGACCGCGACGGCCTGGTCATCCGCAGTCCGCTGGGCGATGCCAGTTTCCCGGTGCAGCACGTCACCGCCGACGCCCTGCCCGCGCTCGCCGCGCAGCGACCGTTCGATCTGGTCATCCTCAGCTGCAAGGCCTACGACCTGGACAGCTCGATTGACGCCATCGCCCCTGCGGTGGGTTTGAGCACCACCGTATTGCCGATCCTCAACGGCCTGCATCACTACAACGTGCTGGACGCGCGCTTCGGCCGCGACGCCGTGCTCGGCGGCCTGTGCTTCATCAGCGCCACCAAGGCGCCCGATGGCGCGGTGCTGCATCTGCGCAAGCCGGCCAAGCTGACGTTCGGCGAGCGTGATGGCGGCGCGATCTCCGCGCGCGTGCAGGCCTTCGCCGCCGCCTGTGCGCAGGCCAGCCTCGATCACCTGGCCAGCGAACACATCGGCCAGGAGCAGTGGATCAAGTACACCTTCCTCACCGCGTTGGCTGCCGCCACCTGCCTGCTGCGCGCGGATATCGGCAGCATCGTCGCCACCGATGATGGGCAGGCCATCGTGCGGGGGCTGTACGACGAATGCCTGGCGGTGGCCGAGGCCGCTGGTGAGCCGATACCCGATGCCGCGCAGGAGATCGCACGCGGCACACTGACCCAGCCGGGTTCAGCGCTGAAGGCGTCGATGCTGCGCGACCTGGAAGCCGGCCAGCAGGTGGAGGCCGAACAGATCGTCGGCAACATGCTGGCGCGCGCGCGCAAGGCCGACCAGGAAGCCCTGCTGCTGCAGGTTGCCTACAGCAGCCTGCAGGCCTACCAGGCGCTGCGCAGCGCGTGAGCCTGGCCTCGCCCGCGAATGCTTTGCCCGCAAGGGTGCTGATCCTCGGGCTGGGCTGGAGCGGGCGCGTGCTGGCCGCGCAGCTGCAGGCGCGGGGCGTGCATGTGGCTGGCACGGTGCGTGATCCGGCGTCGGCACCGCACGACGGCGTGCGGCGCCATCAACTGCGGGCCGACGCGACACTGTCACCGGCTCTGCTCGACGAAGTCGCGCAGGCCGACGCGGTGTTGTGCAGCGTGCCACCCGACGCTGAAGGCGATCCTGCACTGCGCCTGGTGCTGCCGGCACTGCAGGCCAGCCCCGCGCTGCGCTGGGTCGGCTATCTGTCGTCGACCTCGGTGTACGCCGACCGGGCGGGCGGCTGGATCGACGAAACCAGCGTGGCGGACGCCACGGAGACCGCGGGCGGGCAGCGCCGGCTCGCCGAAGCACAGTGGCGCGCACTGGCCGAACAACGCGGCATCGCTTCGGCGGTGTTGCGCCTGCCCGGCCTGTATGGGCCTGGACGCAATGCGCTGCTGCAGCTGGCACAGGGGCGCGCACGCCATGTGGTGCGGCCTGGCCTGGTGTTCAACCGGCTGCACGTGCAGGACCTGGCAGCGGTGATCATCGCTGCGATGCAACGGCCCACACGCAATGCCGTGTACCTGCCGGCCGATGACGAGCCGGCGCCGCCGCAGGACGTGCTGGCCTTCGCCGCGCAGCTGGGCGGGTTCGCGATGCCGCCTGCCGTGGCGTGGGACGACCCGCTGCTGGGCCCGACCTTGCGGCGCTTCTACGAAAGCAACAAGCGCATCGACAGCCGTGGCACGCGTGCAGCGCTCGGCTGGAAGCCGCAGTTTCCGACCTATCGCGAAGGGCTGCGCGCATTGGCAGATGCGGATCTTCGCGGTTGAACCGGCACTACCGGATCAACCGGCGTCGGGCAGACGGAAGAACGCACGGGTTGCTGCGGTCGCGTTGGCTGCGGTCATCGCCACGTCCTCGCCTCGGTCGCGTGCCAGTTCCTCCACGATGTGCGAGAGGAACATCGGTTCGTTGCGGCGGTCCTTCGGCAGCGGCTTCAGCGTGCGCGGCAGCAGGTATGGCGCATCGGTTTCGATCATCAGGCGATTGGCCGGGATGTTCTTCACCAGCTCGCGCAGGTGTGCGCCCCGGCGCTCATCGCACAACCAGCCGGTGATGCCGATGTACCAGTCCTGGTCCAGGTAATCGAACAGTTCATCGCGTTCGCCGGTGAAGCAATGCACCACCGCCGGACCAATGCGGCCTTCGAAGTTCTTCATCTGCGCCATGAAATCGGCGTGCGCGTCGCGCTGGTGCAGGAACAATGGCTTTCCATTGTCTGCGGCGAGCTGCAGCTGGCGTTCGAACGCGCGATGCTGGGCCGGGCGCGGCGAGAAATCACGGAAGTAGTCCAGCCCGCACTCGCCCACCGCCACTACTTCCGGGTGGGCATGCAGCGCGCGCATCTCGGCATCGCACTCTTCGGTGTACTCCACCGCGTGATGCGGGTGCACGCCGGCGGTGGCGTACAGGAAGCCCGGATGCTGCTGCGCCAGCTGCAGGGCCAGCGGCGAGTGCTCGCGGCTGGCGCCGGTGATCACCATCTGCACCACGCCGGCCTGGCGCGCGCGGTCCAGCACGGCATCGCGGTCGCGGTCGAAGGAGTCGTGGGTCAGGTTGGCGCCGATATCGATCAGGTGCATGGTCATCGCGGGGGAAAAGTGCCCGCGCATTGTACCTGCGCCCGCCGTGGCCCCTTATCCTTTGCACATGAACGCCCCGCTCTTCCCGATTTCCCCGCTGCTGCCACAGATCCAGCAGCACCTGGCCGCACAGCCGCGGCTGGTGCTGGAAGCCCCGCCGGGCGCCGGCAAGACCACCCAGGTGCCGCTGGCGCTGCTGGATGCGCCGTGGCTGCAGGGACGGAAGATCATCCTGCTGGAACCGAGGCGGGTGGCCGCACGCAGCGCGGCGCTGTTCATGGCGCGGCAGCTGGGTGAAGAGGTGGGCGGCACGGTCGGCTACCGCATCCGCTTCGAGAACAAGGTCTCGGCGCGCACCCGCATCGAGGTCGTCACCGAAGGCATCCTGACCCGCATGCTGCAGGACGACCCGATGCTGGAACAGGTCGGCGCGATCCTGTTCGACGAATTCCACGAACGCCACCTCAGTGGTGACCTTGGCCTGGCGCTGGCGCTGGACGTGCAGGCGCAACTGCGCGACGACCTGCGCCTGGTGGTGATGTCGGCGACGCTGGATGGCGAGCGCCTGGCGCGCTTCCTCGATGCACCGCGCTTGAGCAGCGAGGGCCGCAGCTACCCGGTGGCGATCAGCCATTTCCCGGCACGTCGCGACGAAGCACTGGAACTGCAGGTGCGCCGCGCGGTGCAGCAGGCGCTGGCAGAACATCCCGGTGACCTGCTGGTGTTCCTGCCCGGCCAGCGCGAGATCGCGCGGGTGCAGGCCGGCCTGCAGGAATCTATCGATGGAGGTGTCGAGGTGCTGGCCCTGCACGGCGAACTGCCGGTGGAGCAGCAGGCGCGCGTACTGCAGGCCGCCAGCGATGGCCGCCGCCGCGTGGTGCTGGCCACCAACGTGGCCGAGTCCTCGGTGACCCTGCCTGGCGTGCGCGTGGTGATCGACAGCGGCCAGGCACGCGAGCCGCGCTACGACCCCAACAGCGGCTTCACCCGGTTGGATGTGGTGGCCATCGCGCAGGCCTCGGCCGACCAGCGCGCCGGCCGTGCCGGGCGCGTGGCCGAAGGCGTGGCCTGGCGGCTGTGGCCGCAGTCGCAGCGGCTGGAACCACAGCGCCGTGCCGAGATCGACCAGGTGGAACTGGCCGGGCTGGCACTGGAACTGGCGGCCTGGGGCAGCAGCGACCTGCGCTTCCTCGACCCGCCGCCGGCCGGCCCGATGGGCGCGGCACGCGAACTGCTGCAACGACTGGGCGCGCTGTCCGAGTCCGGCGCGATCACCGCGCTCGGTCGCCGCGTGCTGGCGCTGGGCACGCATCCGCGGATGGCGGCGATGCTGCTGGCCGCACCGGACCCACGTGCGCAGGCGCTGGCGGCCGATCTGGCCGCGCTGCTGGAGGCGCGCGATCCGCTGCGCCAGGGCGGTGACGCGTTGGCGGCGCGCTGGCGGGCGCTGGCGGCGTTCCGCAATGGCCGTGCGCCGGGCGATGCCAACCGCAGCGGGCTGGCCGCCATCGATGCGGCCGCCAAGCAGTGGCGCCGACGCTTGCGTTGCGAGGCCACCCCGCCCAACAGCGTCGAGGCGCACGAACTGGGTGACCTGCTGGCGCATGCCTTCCCCGACCGCATTGGCGTCCAGCACCCCAGCGATCCGCTGCGCTATCTGCTGGCCAATGGCCGCAGCGCGCGCCTGCATGAGCTGAGCGACCTGCGCGGCGAGCCCTGGCTGGTGGCCAGCGAGCTGCGCTTCGAGGCGCGCGATGCGCTGCTGCTGCGCGCCGCACCGGTGGATGAAGGCCAGCTGCGCACGGCGTGGCCGGAACGCTTCGTGACCGAAGATGTGGTGCGCTGGGACAGCGAGCGTCGCGCCCTGGTGGCGCTGCGCGAGACCCGTTTCGACCGCATCGTGCTGGACAGCCGCTCGGCCGGCCGTGTCGATCCGCAGCAGGCTGCGCAGGCGCTGACCGATGCGGTGGCCGAGCTCGGCCTGCAGGCGCTGCCGTGGACCGAAGGCCTGCGCCAATGGCAGGCCCGGGCGGAATCGCTGCGGCGCTGGATGCCGGAGCTGGAACTGCCCGATTGCAGCGACGCCGCCCTGCTGGCCAACCGCGCGCAGTGGCTGCAACCCGCGTTCGCCGGAAAGAGCCGCCTGGATGCGCTGGACGAGGCCAGTTTCGGCGAGGCGCTGAAGTCGCCCTTGGAGTGGTCACAACGGCAGCAGGTCGAACGCCATGCGCCGACCCGCATCACCGTGCCTTCCGGGCTGGAGCGGCCGATCGCCTATGCATTGGACAGCGAGAACGGCGAACCGCTGCCGCCGGTGCTGGCGGTGAAGCTGCAGGAACTGTTCGGCCTGGCCGACACCCCACGCATCGCCGAGGGCCGCGTGCCGTTGACCCTGCACCTGCTCTCGCCCGGCGGCCGCCCGCTGCAGGTCACCCAGGACCTGCGCAATTTCTGGGAAAACACCTACGCCGAAGTGAAGAAGGAAATGAAGGGCCGTTACCCGCGTCATCCGTGGCCGGATGACCCGTGGACGGCCACCGCGACGCACCGCGCCAAGCCGCGCGGGACCTGACCGGTTGTGCCGGCTGCAGACCCTGCCTGATCCTGAATGGCTGCGCTGGAGTCACGCCACGCACGGCCCCGCCTGACATACCGTTTACGGGCAACACGCGACACTGGACTTCGACCCGAGGCAAAGGACCCCCGCATGAGCAAGCTGACTGTAATCACCGACCGCGCTCTGGAGCGCGCCCTGGAGCTGGCCCACACCGCCGGCGATGGCCTGAAGAGCGCCGGTGGCAGCCTGCGCAATGCGGACTGGATCAAGACCGGTGCCGCCATCGGCGCAGTGAAGACCGGCGGCAAGGCCGCCACCAAGTTCGTGCGCCGCAACCCGGCAGTGGCCGTGGCCGCAGCCGCGGTGGGTGTCGGCCTGCTGGGCTATGCGCTGTACCGCAAGCAGCAGAAGAAGAAGGCCGCCAATGGCCACGTGGTGAATGGGCAGGCGCAGCGCATCAGCGCACGTGACCGCCGCAATGCCACCGTGGTTGACGAGCATAGCGACATCGGCAGCGACGCCTGAGGCATTGCGCGTTGCCGGGGCCGGACCGCTTCCACGGGAGGCGCTCCGGCCCTTTCCGTTTCTGCGGCTGGGTTCAGCCGATCTGCCGCCACTGCCCCGGTTGCAGGTCGTCCAGCCGGTAAGGCCCCATCGCCACCCGCACCAGCCGCAGCGTCGGCAGGTTCACCGCCGCGGTCATCCGCCGCACCTGGCGATTGCGGCCCTCGCGGATCGTGATCGCCAGCCACGCATCGGGCACAGTCTTGCGGAAGCGCACCGGCGGATCGCGCGTCCACAGCGAGGGCGCCGGATCGAGGCGTTCGATCTTCGCCGGAAGGGTCGGCCCGTCATTGAGCAGCACACCGTCGCGCAGCTGCTGCAGCTGTTCGTCGCTGGGCGTTCCCTCCACCTGCACCCAGTAGGTCTTGTCGGCCTTGTGCTTCGGGTCGGTGAGCTTGTGCGCCAGCGTGCCGTTGTCGGTCAGCAGCAGCAGGCCCTCGCTGTCGTGGTCCAGACGGCCGGCGGCGTACACCCGCGGCGGCAGGCCGAATCCCGCCAGGGTCGGCCGCGGCGGCACGCTGCGGTCGGTGAACTGGCAGAGCACGTTGAAGGGCTTGTTGAAGGCAATCAGCATCGCGGGTGCGGCAGGCGGCGGGTATGGCATTGTCCCATTCCCGCGCCGCCGCCGCGATCACCGCCGGCTCAGCCGAACACCTTCCATTCCAGCAGGAACGACCCCAGCACCAGCGCGATGCCGCACGCCGCGATGATAGTGGCGCGGCGGCGCAGGCGTGCGGACGGCGGGCGGGCGCTGCGTGCACGATCCTCCAGCAGGACGCCGGCGAACAGCACTCCGAAACCAACAGTCCCGACCAGGTCGTGGGCGTGACCGCCGTAGAACACGAAATCGATCAGCCGCGTCAGCACCAGTACCGCGACGGCGATGTAAAGGATCTTCTTCAACAGTCCATGTCCTTGAATACGATTGAACTCCGGCGCGCGCGGTGAGCCGGGCATGGGCCCGGCTCCGTGGTGGGCACTCCGCGCTGGCAATGCGGCGTGCCGCCTTACGGCTTGATGAAGCGCAGGGTCATGCGGTCGCTTTCGCCGATTGCCTGGTACTTCGCATCGTCGGCCTTGTCGTGCTGGTTGGTCGGCGGCAGCGTCCACACGCCGTTCGGGTGGTCCTTGGTGTCGCGCGGGTTGGCGTTGACCTCACTGCGCGCATCCAGCTTGAAGCCCGCCGCCTCGGCCATCGCAATCACCTGCTGCTGGCCGACGTAGCCGGTGTCATCGTCGTCGGCCACATCGGCCTTGGCGCGATGCTCGACCACGCCCAGCACGCCACCCGGCTTGAGCACGTTGAAGAAGCCCTGGAACATGCCCTGCGCCTGGCCGGCCTTGCGCCAGTTGTGCACGTTGCGGAAGGTCAGCACCACATCGGCTGAACCGGCCGGGCCGAACACCGGCTTGGCCGGATCGTAGGCGACCACGGCGGTCTTGCCGAACTGTGCCGGTGCAGCGGCGTACTTCTTCTCAAGGCTGTCGCGGCTGCGCTGCTGGTAGTCACGGCCACGGCCTTCGGGCACCGCCATCGGATCGACCACGGCGGCGACGTAGTGGCCCTTGTCATGCAGCAGCGGCGCCAGGATTTCCGAGTACCAGCCGTTGCCGGGGGTGATCTCGATGACGGTCTTTTCAGGCGCGACCTTGAACAACGACAGCGTCTGCGCCGGATGGCGATAGGTGTCGCGCTTGACGTTGTTGGCATCGCGGGTGGGCGCCTTCACCGCCGCATCGATGGCCGGAGAAACCTGGATCTTCGCCGGCGCCACCGTGGCCGGTGCGGCGAATGCGGGAACAGCGGCGAGCAGGGCCGAGGCAAGCAGCAGGCGGCAACCACGCAGGGACGAAGCAGGCATCATCGGGGCGACTCCAGCGGAAGATGCGGCGAGACTAGCAGTCGCAGCGTCCCAGGTGTTCACAAAACGTTAGCCGGAGTCGTGCGGCGGAACACTGTTTTGTGGTCGCCGCCGCAGCGCGGTCACACAACGCGTTCTATTCTGGAACACTTCCCCCCAAGGAGTCCGTGCCCATGACGGCAACCCGCGAACTGGGCCGTTCCGGCCTGCATGTACGTCCGCTCGCCTTCGGTGGCAACGTGTTCGGCTGGAGCGCCGATGAGAAGGCCAGCTTCGCCCTGCTCGATGCCTTCGTCGACGCCGGCTTCAATCTGGTCGACACCGCCGACGTGTATTCGGCGTGGGTGCCGGGCAATACCGGCGGCGAATCGGAAACGCTGATCGGCAAGTGGTTTGCCCGCAGTGGCAAGCGTGACAAGGTGGTGCTGGCGACCAAGGTCGCCAAGTGGGCCGAGCGCCCGGGCCTGACCCCGGACAACATCAATGCCGCCGTCGAGGATTCACTGCGCCGCCTGCAGACCGACGTGATCGATCTGTACCAGGCCCACGAGGATGACGAGTCGACGCCGCTGGAAGCCACGCTGGCCGCGTTCGGCCGGCTGATCGAAGCCGGCAAGGTGCGCGCCATCGGTGCCTCCAACTACAGCGCCACGCGCCTGGCCGATGCGCTGAAGGTGTCCACCGACTACAAGCTGCCGCGTTACGAAACCCTGCAGCCGGAGTACAACCTGTACGACCGCGCCGGCTACGAGAAGGAGCTGGAACCGTTGGTGCAGCGCGAGCAGATCGGCGTGATCGGTTACTACGCGCTGGCCAGTGGCTTCCTCAGCGGCAAGTACCGCACCGCGGCCGACGCGGCCAAGAGCCCGGCGCGGGGCGAGAACGTGGTGAAGCGTTACCTCAACCCGCGCGGCCTGCGCATCCTGGAAGCGCTGGATGATGTGGCCAGCAAGCACAACGCCAGCGCCGCGCAGATCGCGCTGGCGTGGCAGATCGCGCGGCCCTCGATCACCGCACCGATCGTCAGCGCCACCAGCGTCGAGCAGCTGCACGACCTGCTGGCGGCGGCCAACGTGTCGTTGAGCGTGCAGGATGTCGCGCAGCTGGATGCCGCCAGCGAAGAGGGCTGAGGTGTAGTGCCGGCCGCTGGCCGGCATCGCACAACAGCGAAGAAAATAGTTGAACAAAATGGTTGCGCACGACTAAATCGTGGTTTATCGTGCGCACCTCGTTTCAACAACCACTGGAAACTTCCCTTGAACGCGCATTCCGTCGCCATCGCCAAACTGCTGCCATGCCTGCGCATGGACGTGCTGGCGCGCGCGTTCGGCAAGGACGTCCAGCTGACAACGGCCTGATACCCGCCCTGCGGAGATCGGCCACCCCGATCTCCGAGGCCTGACGACGCCCTCGGAATGCAAGTCCCGGGGGCGTTTTCGTTTGCGTCGGCACAAGGACCCGCGATGCCAGAACTGCACCCCGCGCGGCAACCCGCCGCTCACTGACCCAGGTTCTCCGCCCCGCCGAAGGATTTACTTCGCGCGACCGACAGCGCCTGGACATTATCTGCATCGCACCCAAACATTATCGCTCGCGATAATGTCGGCGGCCTGCACCCTCGATTTTCCAACGGTCCCGTTTCAACCACGGGCTGGTGCGCGCGGCGTTGCCGTGGCGTATGCCGGAGGTCGCGGACAGGCCATCGCCTGGATCGCCTGCTGGACGCAGGCGCCGGTTCGCCGGTACGCGGTTCGATTCCGCGCGGTTCCCAACTGGATAGCTCAGCTTGGTCAGAGCAACGGATCCTGATTCCGTCTGTCGTGGGTTCGATTCCCACTCCAACCACATGACCTGTCACGTCATGACTTGAAGCAACACCCGGGGCGCAAGCCCCAGCGGCCATCGTCGCCTTCCCTGCCACCGCCTTCGGGCGCGGCCAGGAAGGCAACGGACCACACGCCGGGCCCTGGCCCGTCGCCATCTGCTGCTCCGCTCCGCACCGGCGCTGCCTGCCGGCAACGACGATGGCACGGGTGATGACGCGCCGCAGGCTCCGCGTGCGGACCGTCCCGCGATGGCCGCCCTCTTCCGCGGGCTGCACACGCTGTGCAGCCGGCCACGCCACGACCTGATCGGCCCGGGTCATGGCGTTTCATCGCATCGGGTCGAACCACCAGAGCCATACAAGGAGAGATTCCCATGTTCTGGACCATCAAGGTCGTGATCGGCGACGGCGAGCGCGGCCTGGTGTATCGCAACCGTCGTTTCCAGCAGATCCTGCTGCCGGGCGTGCACCGCCTGTCGCCGTTCGGCGGCCGCCCGCACGTGGACATCCACACCGCATCGAAGGGCGCGGCCTACACCGGCAGCGATCAGGACAGCCTGATCGAGGCACTGGGCGCGACGCTGGACACGCACTTCGTGCTGGCCAATGTCGGCGCCAGCGAGGTCGGCCTGTTGCTGCGCAATGGCCGCATCGATGAAGTGTTGCCGCCGGGCAGCCGCCGCCTGTATTGGCGGGGTTCGGTCGACACCCAGGTGCGGGTGATGGCGCTGGGTGACGAGCCGCGCATTGCGGTGGACGTGCAGCAGCGCCTGGGCCAACTGGGTGTGCTGCCGCGTGTGGCAGTGATCAGCACCGTGCCGAGCGAGTCGGTCGGCCTGCTGTTCATCGATGGCACGCTGCGGCAGACGCTGGACGCCGGCCTGCACGCGTTCTGGAACTTCAACGGCAACGTGTCGGTGGAGCGCGTGGAGCTGCGTGCACGTTCGCTGGACGTGTCCGGCCAGGAACTGCTCAGCCGCGACAAGGTGACCCTGCGGGTGAACCTGGCCGCGACCGTGCAGGTGGTTGACCCGGTGCGGGCACACCGCACGCTCAGCAATGCCGACGAGTTCGTCTACCGGCAACTGCAGTTCGGCCTGCGCCAGGCGATCGCCGCGCGCAGCCTGGACGAGCTGCTGGGCGACAAGGCGGCACTGGACGGCGAGATCGCCGCGCATGTGCAGGCGGCGATCGAGGGCCACGGCGTGCGGTTGCTCGGCGTCGGCATCAAGGACGTGATCCTGCCGGGCGAGATGAAGGAGATCCTCAACGGCGTGGTGCTGGCCGAGAAGCAGGCCCAGGCCAGCGTGATCCGCCGGCGCGAGGAGGCCAATGCCACGCGTTCGCAGCTCAACACCGCAAAGCTGATCGAGGACAACCCGGTGCTGATGCGCTTGAAGGAGCTGGAGGCGCTGGAGAAGGTCACCGAGAAGATCGACACGCTCACCGTGTTCGGCGGCCTGGACGGCGTGCTGAAGCAGCTGGTGACGATCAGGTAGGGGGTAGCGGGGGGGGGGGGGGGGGCG
>NZ_JAPTFX010000220.1:0-4981 GCF_030985895.1 Stenotrophomonas sp. Sm6012
CCACCGGACCCACCCCGCCTTCGACAGTTCTCTGCGATCTGTCTGGATGGCATGACCTGCTCTTGGTGGGTGTCGACCTTGGTCGACACGGTAGATCCACGCGTGGCGTGGATCTACTAAACCATTCGTGCGTAGGCTGCATCCCAATCGGGATGCCCTCCCTGGAGATGACCATGCCCCTGATGCGTTCCTGTGTGGCTCTGCTGCTCGCTGCCTTTGCTGCGCCAGCCTGGGCGACCTTTTCCATCGTGGCCTGCAACGGGGCCGGTGACTGCGGCGTGGCGGTGGCTACACACAATCTCGGCGTCGGTGGCGTGGGCGTGCCGTGGGCGCAGGCGAAAGTGGGGGCGGTTGCCAGCCAGTTCGAGACCAATCCAACCTACGGCTCGAAGGGTCTGACGCTGCTGGGCAGGGGCCGCACGCCTGCGCAGGTGCTCAAGCAGCTGCTGGACGAAGACGGTGATTTCGATGGCACCACGCTGGCCGAGCGCCAGGTGGGCCTGGTCAGTGCGCGCGGCGGCAATGCGCAGTACACCGGTGCTACCGCGCAGCAGGCGGATTGGGCCGGTGCGCAGGGCGAGGGCATGCTGAGTGTTCAGGGTAACGGCCTGGCCGGGCCCGAGGTGCTGGCCGCGATGCAACGCAGCTTCGCCGCTTCGCGCGGCGCACTGGCGGCCCGCCTGCTGGCGGCGCTGGAAGCCGGCCAGGTTGCGGGTGGCCAGCGCAGCGGGCAGTGGTCGGCGGCGCTGCTGGTACGCACGCCCGGCGGTGACTGGCAGGACACCGACCTGCGCGTGGATGCCGATCCGCGCGCCGTGGCAAGGCTTCGCGAGCTGTACGACATGCGACTGTCCAACGACGCCATCATCCGTGCCGAGCAACGCTGGGAAAAGGGCGATGTGGCCGCTGCGCGTGCAGCGCTGGCCACCGCGTTGTCACTGGCGCACGGCTGGGACCGCACCTGGGCACGCGCCGCGCGCCTGGCCATGCGCCAGGGCGACACCGCGCTCGCCCGCGAGTACCTGGCAGGGCTGCGTGCGCTCAATCCGGGCTGGGTGAAGCAGGAACTGGCGCTGCCATTGTATGCGCCGTTGCAGGGTGATGCGGTGGTAGAGCCGTGGCGTTGAGGCACTGCAGGGGGCAGATCGTGCCGACCAAGGTCGGCACCCACCAGAACCGTTCAATCGGCTACGGCGGAGATCAATAGATCGGTGTCACCTTCATCTGTGGCAGCGGGCGCGGTGCGCCGTCGGTAAGGTCGGGGCCGAGGTCGTCCCAGCTGCGGCCCTGTTCGACCATCAGCCCCCACAACTGCTGCGAGGCCTGCCGCTTGTCTTCCGAGCCCAGCTTGTACGAAGGCGGTGCCGGCTGGCCGCTGGCGACCGTCGAATAGGCCGCGCGGTAGGCCAGCACCTGCTGCGCCGGGTCATCGGTGCGCGCCACTTCCAGCGTGTAGCGCTGGTAGGCCGAGGCCAGGTTGCGCCAGCGGATCCAGTAGTGGTTGTCGAACGAGAACGAACAGAAGCGTGCGCCGGCCAGGCTGCCCTTGTCGGCGATGCGGGTGAGCACCTCCTGCGGCATGTCCAGGTTCATGCCACCCTCGTCGCCCTGCAGGCTGACGTGCACGATGCGATCGCGGTAGCCCGGTGCGCGCGCCTGCAGCAGGTCGCGCCAGTTCTGCATGGTTGCCACCACCGCGAACAGGAAGCGCCCCAGTTCGGCGGCCGCCAGCGGCGTGGCGATCGACTGGTAGGTGCGCTGCCAGCCGTGGCGATTCTCGGTGGGCAGGAACACCGCATGCTCCAGCGCCTGGCGGCCGCTGCCGCCATGGCTCACATCCTCGGCATGCTGCGGGTAGACCAGGTTGATGGCGAAGGTCGGCCAGCGTGGCAACGCCGCATCGAACAGGTGGATCGGGAAGTTGCTGCTGATGCCGCCATCGGAGAACCAGCAGATGCGGAAGGCGGTGATGACCGGACCGCAGGTCTGCCCGGCACTGGTCAGCCCTTCCATGCTGTCGGCCACGTTGTGCTCCGCATCGGCCGCCGGTGCGGTCGGTTCGCAGCGTCGTTCGCGGCGCGAGGGTTCATGCAGCGGTACCGCGCTGATCAGCAGCGGGAAACTCAGGCTCATCCGCGTGGCCACCAGCACCGGCAGCTGCGGGCCCTGCGGCAGGTGGTAGTACTGGCGCCCCTCCACCTCCAGCGGCGGGCCAGCCTGCTGTACCAGCCACTGCACCACGCTGGCCGGGAACAGCTGCTCGAACTCCTCGCGCAGGAACCAGAACTGCGCGCCGCCCAGCGGCAGCGTGCGCGGCTCGTTGTGCGACACGCAGGTGGTAATCATCTGCAGGCTGATCGCATGCGGGCTGTCCGGCTCGCCGGGGTAGCGCGGCGCGTCGTGCAGATCGGCGAAGGTCAACGGAGCATCCAGCGGCTTGCCCGACAGCTGCTGCAGGCACGCGTGCAGCCACTCGCTGAGGGCGGGCTTGCGCGCATCGCGGCCGAGCCCGCTGCACAGGCCCAGCAGGTTGCGCCGCGCCACTCGCGCCACCCGCAGCGCGGCACCGGCCACGCCGGCCCCGTAGGCACACAGCAGCGACGGCAGCAGGGTGGCCGCCACCCCGCTCCAGCCGCCGCCCCACCAGCCCAGGCCGAGCAGCAGCGCCAGCGACACCAGCACCTCCAGCGGCGCGATCTCGAACACGGCCACCGCCAGGCACAGCAGCTTGTGCGGCAAGCGGGCGCTGCCGGTCAGCACCACCAGCAGCCGGTAGGCCGCGCGTGCCCCGCGTGCCGGCTGGAACAGGCTGTAGATGAAGCCGCGCCGCGACAGCTGGGCCGACACCGCCGACAGCCCGCCATAACCGGCGTCGCCGGGCAGGTGTTCGCCCGCCTGCTGGCGACGGTCGCCACACGCCGCCGCGGCCGCCACCGCGGCGGCGATGGCGCCGGCCGAGGTGCCGCCAATGCTCTTGAACCGATACTCGCGGGCCAGCGCCAGTACCGCATTGGGGTACACGATGCCGCTGGTGATGCCGCCCTTCATGACCAGATCGCAGTACTTGTCCGCCACGAACCACCTCCCGTCTGCCGGTGTCCAGTATGGCAAGAGGCGCTCTCACAGCCTGAGAAGTGGGCCACAGCACTGCAGGGTCCTGGGCCCTTGACCATCACGGCCAACGGGTCCACCGTGCACACGCCGAAGGTATCCATCCCAGGTTCGGATGACGGGATGGATTTAAACGGGAATCCGGTGAAGGCGCCTGGCGCGCCCATTCCGGAGCTGCCCCGCAGCGGTGAATGGAAACGAATCCTGCCAACAGCACTGGGCTCACGCCTGGGAAGCGGCGGGTAGTAGGTGGGCTGCGGCCCGTGTCCATCAGCCCGAAGACCGGCCCCGGCCGGGGGACACGACCGTCCCCTGACTCGACCTGGACTCTCCGCGGGGAGGGTGCCGGGGCCGTCGCTGTCCTGCGCGTGCAGGCGGCGCGGCCGCGCGCGCCTTTTCCGCGGTAGCTGCCCAGAGCTGCTTCCCACGCGCTGATGCATGGGCCACCGCCGTTGCCGGCGGTCCATGCGGTACCTGACGATGACCGAGCTCCAACGCCCCACCCTGATCCTGCCGGCCGACGGCAAGCGCCTGCTGCTGCACTCCTGCTGCGCGCCCTGCTCCGGCGAAGTGATGGAGGCGATCACCGCCTCCGGGATCGACTACGCGATCTTCTTCTACAACCCCAACATCCATCCGGTGAAGGAATACGAGCTGCGCAAGCAGGAGAACATCCGCTTCGCCGAGCAGCACGACATCCCCTTCATCGACTGCGACTACGACACCGACAACTGGTTCAGCCGCGCGCGCGGCATGGAGAACGAGCCCGAGCGCGGCATCCGCTGCACGATGTGCTTCGACATGCGTTTCGAACGCACCGCGCTGTACGCGCATGAACACGGCTACGACACCATCAGTTCGTCGCTGGGCATCTCGCGCTGGAAGAACATGGCGCAGATCAACGACTGCGGCATCCGTGCCGCCTCACGCTATGAAGGCCTGCAGTACTGGGACTACAACTGGCGCAAGGGCGGCGGTGCCAGCCGCATGATCGAGATCAGCAAGCGCGAGCAGTTCTACCAGCAGGAATACTGCGGCTGCGTGTACTCGCTGCGCGATGCCAACCGCCACCGCCGCGAGAACGGCCGCGAGCGGATCAAGATCGGCCTGCTGTACTACGGGCAGGACGCTGAGACCCCGCAGGGCGATTGACGTGTGGGCATGGGGCGGCCACGCTGGTCGCCCCTTCCGTTGTGCCGGACCTGCCATGACCGCCCTGCCCGCCGATGTCGCCCTGCTGGTGATCGACCTGCAGCCGGACTTCATGCCGGGTGGCACGCTGGCCTGCGAGCAGGGCGATGCGCTGGTGGCACCGATTGCCGCGCTGCTGGCACAGCGCCACTACCGCACGGTGGTGGCCACCCAGGACTGGCACCCGGCCGACCACGCCTCGTTCGCCAGCCAGCATCCCGGCAAGCGCCCGTTCGAGACCATCCTGCTGCACGCACAGCCGCAGACCCTGTGGCCTGACCACTGCGTGCAGGGCAGCGCCGGCGCCGCGCTGCACCCGGGCGTGGACTGGACCGTGGCCGACCTCATCCTGCGCAAGGGCACGCGCCAACAGGTGGATTCGTACAGCGCCTTCCGCGAGAACCACGGCCCTGACGGCGAGCGCCCGCCGACCGGCCTGGCCGGCTGGCTGCACGAGCGCCGCATCCGCGAAGTGCATGTGTGCGGCCTGGCCCGCGACTACTGCGTGCTGTGGAGCGCGCAGGACGCGGTGAAATCCGGCTTCAAGGTGAAGTTCCTGTGGGACCTGACCCGGCCGGTGACCGAGGCCAACGACGCGATGGTGCGCGAGGCGCTGGGCAAGGCCGGGATCGCGGTCGTCTGACAGACAACGGTAGTGCCGGCCGCTGGCCGGCAATCC
>NZ_JAPTFX010000221.1:0-4683 GCF_030985895.1 Stenotrophomonas sp. Sm6012
GGCCAAACCCATAAGCCGGAGCTTCCAGCGACCCTCCCACCCCACCACGGAGGGGCTCCGCCGTTCGCCGACTCCCGCCGAAGGCGCGCTTCCCGCCGAAGAAATAATTTTCAGAAGACGTGTCGATTCCCATCGCCCTGGTTCGTTGTACCCAGTGAAGGGCACGCACCACGCGTCCCCACAGGAGACCGCAATGAAAGTGATGGTGATCGTGAAGGCCAACGCCGACTCCGAAGCCGGCCGCATGCCCAGCCAGCAGGAGCTGTCCGAAATGGGCGCCTTCAACGAACAACTGGTGGCCGCCGGCATCATGCTGGCCGGTGAAGGTCTGCATGCCACCCAGCGCGGCCGCCGCATTCATTTCGGTGGCACGGCACCCACGGTCGAGGCCGGTCCATTCGGCCCCGCCGACGAGCAGATCGCTGGCTTCTGGCTGTGGGAGGTGCGGTCGCTGGACGAGGCCGTCGAGTGGGCCAGCCGTGCGCCGTTCGGCAGCGGCGGCACGCTGGAACTGCGCCCCCTGATCTCCGCCGAAGACTTCGGTGAAGCCTTCACCCCCGACTTACAGCAGCAGGAACAGCGTCTGCGTGCGCGGCTGGAAGGCTGACCCGACTCACTCCACGCCGGGCATGGCCTGGCAACACCCTGTATCAATCAACGGAGCAATGCCATGAAACTGATTCCCTTCCTCGGCTTCAGCGGCCAGGCCCACGATGCGATGGCATTCTATGCCAAGGCACTCGGTGGCCAGGTCACCTCTGAAATGAAGTACCGGGACATGCCGCCGTCCGATGGCTCGCCGGGTTGCAACGAGATGCCGCCGGAAACCCTGGACCACGTCGCGCACAGCCAGCTGGAGATCGGCAACGCGATCGTAATGGCCGCCGACGGCCCCGGCGGTGGCGAGGGTGGCTCGACCACCATCAATGTCGACGTTGACAGCATTGAAGAAGCCGAGCGCGTGTTCGCCGCGCTGGCCGAGGGGGGCCAGGTACAGATGCCGATTGCCGAAACGTTCTGGGCGCATCGCTGGGGCATGTTGATCGATCGCTACGGCAAGCCGTGGATGGTCAACTGCATGAAGCAGCCCTGATCCCATTCCCTCTTTCATCCACAAGGAGCTTTACCGATGAGTGCACCGCAACCGCAGATGATCTTCGTCAACCTGCCCGTGCAGGATCTGAACGCGTCCAAGGCCTTCTTCGCCGCGTTGGGCTACAGCTTCAACCCGACCTTCACCAACGACGATGCGGCCTGCATGGTGGTCAGCGAGAGCATCTTCGTGATGCTGCTGACCCAGCCGTTCTTCAAGCAGTTCACCAACAAGGCGATTGCCGATGCGCACAGTCACACCGAGGTGATCACCTGCCTGTCGGCAGACAGCCGCAAGGCGGTGGACGCAATGGTGGACAAGGCACTCGCGGCCGGCGCCAGTGAACCGCAGCCGGCACGTGACTATGGCTTCATGTATCAGCGCGGCTTCCAGGACCTGGATGGGCATCTCTGGGAAATCGCGCACATGGACGGCGAGCCGGGCTGAGCATCGCGCCGCGGCGCGCTTGTGCGCGCCAGGCGTGCATGCTGTGATCGGCGCATGCCTGATCCCGCACTGACGCAGCGCTTTGAAACCCTCTGGCGGATGGAGTCGCCGGTGCTGATCGCGCGCCTGGCGCGGTTGCTCGGGGGCGATGTGGGTCGCGCCGAGGAGCTGGCCCAGGACACCTGGCTGGCCGCGCTGGAGCGCTGGCCGGAGCAGGGCATCCCGGACAACCCCGGAGCCTGGCTGATGACCACTGCGCGCAACCGTGCCATCGATGTGCTGCGCCAGCACCAGCGGGTGGCGCAGCAGCATGCGCAGTGGGGCGAGGAACTGCATCCGGCGGCGCTGCCGGCACCGGATGACAGCCAGGCGCTGGAAGATGACCTGGGCGACGATCTGCTGCGGCTGATGTTCGTGGCCTGCCATCCGGTGCTGCCCGCCGATGCGCGGGTGGCGCTGACCCTGCGCCTGCTCGGCGGCCTGACCACCACCGAGATCGCCCGCGGCTTCCTGCAGCCGGAACCGACCATCGCCCAGCGCATCGTGCGCGCCAAGCGCACCCTGGCGCAGAAACAGGTGCCTTACGAAGTGCCGCGCGCGGAGGCGATGCCCGAGCGCTTGGCCTCGGTGCTGGAGGCGATCTATCTGGTGTTCAACGAAGGCTACGCGGCCAGCGCCGGTGATGACTGGATGCGACCGGCACTGTGCGAGGAAGCGCTGCGGCTGGCGCGCATCCTGGCGCACCGGTTGCCGGTGCCGCCGGTGCTGGGCCTGCTGGCGTTGATGGAACTGCAGGCCTCACGCGCGGCCGCGCGGACCGATGCGCAGGGCACGCCTGTGCTGCTGGACCAGCAGAACCGCGCACGCTGGGACTGGCTGCAGATCGAGCGCGGCCAGCAGGCACTGGCACGCGCACTGGCGGCCAATGGCGGCGAAGACCCGTACGTGCTGCAGGCGCGCATCGCGGCCTGCCATGCCGCCGCACGCCGCGCCGAAGATACCGACTGGACGCGCATCGCCACACTGTATGCACAGTTGCTGCAGGTGATGCCGTCGCCGGTCGTGGCCCTGAACCGGGTGGTGGCGGTGTCGCGCAGCGACGGCGCGTTTGCGGGCTGGGCGCTGCTGCAACCTTTGCTGGCCGATGCGCGGTTGCAGGGCTATGCGCCCTTGCAGGTGGTGCGTGGCGACCTGCTGCAGCAGCTGGGCCGGGCCGATGACGCGCGCGCGGCCTTCGCCGCCGCCGCCGCGCTGACCGGCAACGCCCGCGAGCGCGAGCTGCTGCTGTTGCGCGCCCAGCGATCGGGGTCAGCGCTCTCTTCCGACGGGAACGGGATCTGACCCCATGCATGGCGTGGCGTGTCGACCAAGGTCGACACCCACCAAAGGCGGGGCGCAGCGCTGCCGAATCCCATTACACTCCAGAGAGATTTCCCTGCTGGAGAGAGCAATGAAACGAGTAGTACTGGGCGTGCTGGCCCTGTCGGTGTCGAGCGCACTGATGGCGGCCACGCCGAAATTCGATGGCGCGCGGATCTCCGCCGACGTCAAGGAACTGGCCTCCGACGCCTACGAGGGCCGCTCGCCGGCCACTGCCGGCGAAGAGAAGACCATCGCCTACCTCAGCAAGCAGTTCGCCGATGCCGGCCTGCAGCCCGGCGGCGACCTCAAGGACGGCAAGCGCCTGTGGACCCAGGCCGTGCCGCTGCGCAAGGGCGATATCGTCGGCGCACCGCAGCTGGCCCTGCACCAGGGCAGCAAGACCCTGCCGCTGGAACAGGGCAAGCAGATCGCCGTGCGTGCCGCGATGAACGGCGCCAGCAACGTTGATATCAGCAAGGCGCCGCTGGTGTTCCTTGGCTATGGCGTGAAGGCCCCGGAGCGCAACTGGGACGACTTCAAGGGCGTCGACCTGAAGGGCAAGATCGCCGTGGTGCTGATCAACGACCCGGACTTCGAGACCGGGCAGGGCGACTTCGACGGCAAGGGCATGACCTACTACGGCCGTTGGACCTACAAGTACGAGGAAGGCGCCCGCCAGGGCGCGCTGGGCGTGCTGATCGTGCACGAGACCGCACCGGCCTCGTACGGCTGGGCCACCGTGGCCGGTTCCAACACCAACACCATGTTCGACGTGGTGCGCGACAACCCGGCCGAGAGCCATCCGCTGCTGGAAGGCTGGATCCAGCGCGACCTGGCCGTGGAGCTGTTCCGCTCGGCCGGGCAGGACTTCGATGCGCTGAAGAAGAAGGCGCAGCAGCGCGACTTCACCCCGGTGCCGCTGACCGGCGCCAGCCTGGACGCGAAGTATGCGGTGAAGACCGAAGTGATCACCTCGCACAACGTGGCCGCGCGCCTGGAAGGCAGCCGCCACCCGGACGAGACGATCATCTACAGCGCGCACTGGGACCACATCGGCGTGGGCGAGCCGGATGCGCGCGGTGACCGCATCTTCAACGGTGCGCTGGACAATGCCAGCGGTACCGCCTCGCTGGTCGAGCTGGCGCGCGGCTTCGCCAAGGCCAAGCGCCCGCAGCGTTCGGTGCTGTTCCTGGCGGTCACCGCCGAGGAGAAGGGCCTGCTGGGTTCGGAGTACTACGCCACCCATCCGCTGTACCCGCTGGAAAAGACCGTGGCGGTGATCAACATGGACGGCATGGCGCCGTTCGGCCCGTCGCGTGATTTCGGCATCTACGGTGCGGCGCGCTTCGAGCTGCTGGACCAGCTGAAGGATGTGGCCAAGGGCTGGGACATCCGCTACACCCCGGACCCGAAGCCGGAAGCGGGCCTGTTCTTCCGTTCCGATCACTTCCCGTTCGCCAAGCGCGGCGTGCCGGCGCTGTCGTGGTCGGCCGGCCAGGACTGGGTGGATGGCGGCGTAGCCGCAGGCAAGAAGGCCTCGGAAGACTACACCGCCAAGCGCTACCACCAGCAGGGCGACGAATGGCAGCCGGACTGGGTGTTTGCCGGCGCGGCCCGTGACCTGGAAGTGCTCTACGCACTGGGCGACCAGCTGGCCAACTCGCGCAGCTGGCCGAACTGGAGCAAGGACGAGTCGTTCCGCGCCGTGCGTGACGCCAGCGCTGACCAGCGCAAGTAAGGGAGGGCGCCGGGTCCGCCCGGCGCCTCCCGGTAGTGGCGGC
>NZ_JAPTFX010000222.1:0-4385 GCF_030985895.1 Stenotrophomonas sp. Sm6012
CCCCGCCACCGGACCCACCCCGCCAACCCACTGAACCTCGGCTTTTGACGTTGACGTTGACGTTGACGTTGACGTTGCTTCGGCAGGTGCAGGGCGCAGCCCTGCAAAAGAAAACCTCTACCTCATGGCCACTGCATCTCGCCCTTGGCCACCTTCGCACTCAGCTCCAGCGACTCCACCCCGGCCAGCTTCGGATAGCGCGCCTGCATCGCCTTCACCAGCGCCGCACTGTCCTTGGCCTTTGCCGTCTCGGCATCGAAGGCGCGGATGTAATCTGCGGTGAAGCGCAGTGCACTGGCATCCAGCGCCGCACCCGGTGCGTAGTGCCCCGGCACCACCACCGTCGGCTTCAGGGCCTGCAGCCGCCGCAGCGTCTGCAGCCAGTCGGCGTGTGACCTGGGCGTCTGTGTATCGGCCATCCACACATGCTCGCCCGCCACCACCGGAATGCCGCCGACGATCGCGCGCAGCGACGGTACCCACAGCACGCTGCGGTCCGGGGTCGGGCCATCCAGGCCGATCAACGGCAGGCGCTGGCCTTCCAGCTGCAGCGCGTCTTCCTCCAGCACCTGCGGCACCACGATGCGCGCGGGGACATCGGCCCCCATCTTCGGCCCCCAGTAGGCCAGCTTGCCGGCCTGGGTCTGCTGGATGTGGGAAACGGTCTGCGTGGTGGCGACGATGCGCGCCTGCGGGAACGCATCCTGCAGCGTGGCCAGGCCGAAGTAATAGTCCGGGTCGCCGTGGCTGATGTAGATCGTGGTCAGCTGCTTGCCGCTGGCGCGGATCAGGTCCACCAGCCTGCGCGCATCGCTGGCGCCGAACTGCGCATCGACCAGGATCGCGTCATGGCGGCCTTCGATCAGCACCGAGGACACCGAGAACATCGCCTGCGGGCCAGGATGGAAGGCCTGCAGGTGCAGCTGGGTTTTCGTCGCCACGGACGGCGACGCGGCGGCCGGTGCGGCCAGCAGCGGGGCACTGGTGAAACTGGCGGCCAGGGCGAGGGGGAGCAGCAGGGCAGCGGTACGCATGGGGATGTCCTTGTGGGGATATCGGGCCGAGCATCGGCTCGGCGCTACAGGTGGGTAGCGCCAGGCCATGCCCGGCGAACGGGCAGGCCCGCGCACGCCATGATCAGTACGCCGCAGTGATGATCTGATTCGGGTACTTGTGTGCTTCCAGTTCGGCGACGAATGTAGCGCCATAGTCGGCGTAGCTGATGCGGCTGTGGCCGCTGGCATCGGCCAGGAACGCCTTGGGCTGCACGCGGTACTGGCCACGCTCTTCGCCCGGGCCGATTTCGGCGGCCGGCGAGAAGAAGGTCCAGTCCAGGTCCTCCACCGCCTGCAGGCGCTTGAAGGCTTCGCGGTGGGCCAGTGCGTACGGCTTGTAGGCCTCCGGGAAGTTCGGGGTATCCACCAGCTGCACGCCGGGGGCGACTTCCAGGCTGCCGGCACCGCCGACCACCACCAGGCGCGGCACACCGGCCGTGCGCGCGGCCGCGGCCAGCTGCGCGGCGACCTCGCCGACCCGGCCGATGTCATCGCCCGGGCGCGGGCCATAGGCGCTGGCCAGCACGTCGTGGCCGGCGATGGCGGCGACCAGCGCGTCCTGGTCATCCAGCGAAGCGATCACCGGATGCGCGCCGGCCAGCTCGGCCGGAAGATCCTGCGCGCTGCGCACGATGACGGTGAGTTCGTGGCCGTGGGCCAGCGCGTGGCGCGCGATCTGGCGGCCGATGTTGCCGGTGGAACCAACGAGGGCGATCTTCATTGCGGGACTCCGTGAGGCGGTGTGGGGTGGGAATGGGGCCACTCTAGGCCGCTGCAGTCGCTCGAAAAACAGCGTATAACGCGCTTGTTTGTTGCATGGAACGAGCATATGGACCGATTGACCGCCATGACCGTGTTCGTCGAGGTCGCCGAGCGCGGCAGCCTGACCGCGGCCGCCGAGGTGCTGGACATGTCGCGGGCGATGGTCAGTCGCTATCTGGCCGAGGTCGAAGGCTGGCTGGGTGCGCGCCTGCTGCACCGGACCACGCGCCGGGTCAGCCTGACCGGTCCCGGCGAAGCGGCGCTGGCGCGCTTCCGGCAGATGCTGGAGATCGGCGAGGCGCTGCAGGGCGAGCTGGCCAGCGATGATCCCGAGCCGCACGGCACGCTGCGGGTGACCGCCAGCGTGTCGTTCGGGCAGAGCCACCTGGCGCGTGCAGTGGCCGGTTTCGTCGCACGCCACCCGGCGGCGCGCATCGAGCTGCTGCTGGTCGATCGCACGGTGAACCTGGTGGAGGAGCGGGTGGACCTGGCGGTGCGCATCGCGCGCCAGATCGACCCCAGCCTGATCGCGCGGCGGCTGGCCACCTGCCGCTCGGTGCTGTGCGCGACGCCGTCCTACCTGCAGGCGCACGGCACGCCGACCGCTCCCGAGCACCTGGCCGCGCACAACTGCCTGACCCACCACTACGTCGGCAAGAGCCTGTGGCAGCTGCACCGCGACGGCCGTTCGCTGTCGGTGGCGGTGGGCGGCAACATCAGTGCCAATGAAGCCTCGCTGCTGCTGGAAGCGGTGCGTGCCGGGGCCGGCATCGCGATGCTGCCGACCTACCAGGTAGCACCGCTGCTGCGCACTGGCGAACTGATCGAACTGCTGCCGGAATTCAGCCTGGACGAACTCGGCATTCATGCCGTGTACGCATCACGGCGCCAGCAGCCGGCTATCATGCGGCGATTCCTGGACTTCCTGGGCGAGTGTTTCGCCAGCCCGGCCTTCCAGGACCTGGATTGGCGCCCGCCGGGCAAGGAGAACACATGAACCATGGACAGGCCTTGATCGACCACAACCGTGCTGCCTGGGACCGCCAGGCCAGCGAGGTACGCGAATGGTCGCGCCCGGTTGAAAGCTCGACGATTGCCGCTGCACGCGAAGGGCGCTGGCAGGTGCATCTGACGCCGCGCGCACTTCCGTTGGACTGGCTGGGCGATGTACGCGGCCGCCGCATCCTGTGCCTGGCTTCGGGCGGTGGACAGCAGGCGCCGGTACTGGCCGCGGCCGGTGCCGAGGTCACCGTGTTCGACCTGTCCGACGGGCAGCTGGAGCAGGACCGCCAGGTCGCCGCGCGCGATGGCCTGCAGTTGCGCACGGTGCAGGGCGACATGCGCGATCTGCACGCCTTCGCCAACGGCAGTTTCGATGTGGTGTTCCAGCCGATCTCGAACCTGTACGTGCCCGACGTGCGCCCGGTGTGGAGCGAGTGCCATCGCGTGCTCGCGCGCGACGGCCTGCTGATGGCCAGCTTCTACAACCCGGTGCTGTTCGTCGGCGCACGTGAGCCGCAGCTGGATGCGCAGGGCTTGATCCGCCCGCAGTACGCCATTCCCTATTCGGACCTGGAAGACCTGGCGCCGACCGAACGCGAGGCCAAGCTGGCGCGCGGCGATGCGCTCACCTTCGGCCACAGCCTGACCGAACTCATCGGCGGCCAGCTTGACGCCGGCTTCGTCATCGATCGCTTCATGGAAGACTGGCAGCCGCAGCCGCGCTTCCTGATCGACCGCTATCTGCCCACGTTCCTGGCCACCCGCGCGCGCAGGATCGGCTGAGGCGGGCCTGCAAAAAAACAGGCCGACGTACAATGGACGGCCCCACGTCGCACAGGTGCCGTCCCTTGTCGTATCCCTATCCGCTGGTCGTGTTCGACCTCGATGGCACGCTGGTCGACAGCGCGGCCGATATCGCCGAAGCACTGAACCGCACGCTGGAAGACATCGGCGTGGAGCGCGTGCCGGAAACCACGGTGCTGGGCTGGATCGGCGATGGTGTGCGTCGCCTGGTGGAGCAGGCCGTGCATGCCGCTGGCCGCGAGCTCGACCTGGCCGCGGTGATGCCGGTGTTCATGGTGCACTACCGCGAATGCCTGCTGCGCAGCCCACGCCTGTTCGATGGCGTGGCCGAGGCGCTGGCACAGCTGCGTGCGCGCAACGTGCCGCTGGCGATCTGCACCAACAAGCCCGAAGCGCTGGTGCCACCACTGCTGCAGCACCTGGGCATCGGCGACGCGTTCGCGCTGATACTGGGCGGCGACTCGCTGCCGCAGCGCAAGCCCAGTGGTGAACCGCTGCGCCACATCGCTGCGCACTTCGGGTTGCCGGTAGGCGCCTGCCTGATGGTCGGTGATTCGCTGACCGACTATCGCGCCGCTGAAGAGGCCGGCATGCCGATCGCGCTGGTGCGCTATGGCTATCCGCGTGGCCTGGATCTGGCCACCGCACATGCGGTGGCCGTGATCGACGACCTGCGTGAGCTGCCGGGGTTGCAGCGCTGACGCAACGGACATCCCGGGTCGCCCGCCGGTAACCCGGGCCGACGCAACGGGTAGTGGGGGG
>NZ_JAPTFX010000223.1:0-4252 GCF_030985895.1 Stenotrophomonas sp. Sm6012
GGCGCCCCCCCCCCCCCCCCCTTCGCGCATCACCCCTGGCGATACACCTCGGCACCGGCGGCGCGGAATTGCTCCGACTTCTCCTTCATGCCGGCCTCGGCGTAGTCGCGCACGTCCTGGGTGATCTTCATCGAGCAGAAGTGCGGACCGCACATCGAACAGAAGTGGGCCAGCTTGTGCGCGTCTTTCGGCAGCGTCTCATCATGGAACTCCTTGGCTTTCTCCGGATCCAGGCCGAGATGGAACTGATCCTCCCAGCGGAACTCGAAGCGCGCCTTGCTCAGCGCGTTGTCGCGCACCTGCGCGCCCGGATGCCCCTTGGCCAGGTCGGCCGCATGCGCGGCAATCCGGTAGGCCATGATGCCGTCGCGCACGTCCTGGCGGTTGGGCAGGCCCAGGTGCTCTTTCGGCGTCACGTAGCAGAGCATGGCGGTACCGAACCAGCCGATCATCGCCGCACCGATCGCACTGGTGATGTGGTCGTAGCCCGGTGCGATGTCGGTGGTCAGCGGCCCCAGCGTATAGAACGGCGCTTCGCCGCACTCGCGCAGCTGCTTGTCCATGTTCTCCTTGATCAACTGCATCGGCACGTGGCCGGGCCCTTCGATCATGGTCTGCACGTCGTGCTTCCAGGCAATCTTCGTCAGCTCGCCCAGCGTTTCCAGTTCGCCGAACTGCGCGGCATCGTTGGCATCGGCGATGCAGCCCGGGCGCAGGCCGTCGCCCAGCGAGAAGGTCACGTCGTAAGCCTTCATGATCTCGCAGATCTCTTCGAAATGCGTGTAGAGGAAGTTCTCCTTGTGGTGTGCCAGGCACCACTTGGCCATGATCGATCCGCCTCGGCTGACGATGCCGGTCACCCGCTTGGCGGTAAGCGGCACATAGCGCAGCAGCACGCCGGCATGGATGGTGAAGTAGTCCACGCCCTGTTCGGCCTGCTCGATCAGCGTGTCGCGGAAGATCTCCCAGGTCAGCGCTTCGGCGCGGCCGTCGACCTTCTCCAGCGCCTGGTAGATCGGCACGGTACCGATCGCCACCGGCGAATTGCGGATGATCCACTCGCGGGTTTCGTGGATGTGCTTGCCGGTGGACAGGTCCATCACCGTGTCGCCGCCCCAGCGGATCGCCCACACCAGCTTCTCCACTTCCTCTGCAATGCCCGAGGACACGGCGCTGTTGCCGATGTTGGCATTGATCTTGGTGAGGAAGTTGCGACCGATGATCATCGGCTCGCTTTCCGGATGGTTGATGTTGTTGGGCAGCACCGCGCGGCCGCGGGCGATCTCGTCGCGCACGAATTCCGGAGTGATGATCTTCTGGATCGACGCACCGAACGCCTCGCCCGGGTGCTGCTGCAGCAGGCCGGCATCGCGGATCGCATCCAGCCGCTGGTTCTCGCGGATGGCGACGAATTCCATTTCCGGCGTGATGATGCCGCGGCGTGCGTAATGCATCTGGGTGACGTTGGCGCCGGCGCGTGCACGGCGCGGCAGGCTGCGTGCGGGGAAGCGCACCGCATCGAGCTTCGGGTCATGCTCGCGATCGCGACCGAAGGAAGAACTCAGGCCTTCGAGCTGCTCGGTGTCGCCACGCTCTTCCACCCAGCCGCGACGCAGCGCTGGCAAGCCAGCGGACAGATCGATGCGCACTTCCGGATCGGTATACGGGCCCGACGTGTCGTAGACCGTGACCGGTGCATTCTCTTCGCCACCGAACAGCGTCGGCGTGCGGGTCAGCGCGATCTCGCGCATCGGCACCTGCAGGTCCGGGCGCGAGCCGGGCACATGGATCTTGCGCGAGCCGGGAATGGGCCGGGTCACGGATTCGGAGAGTTGCTGGGCCTGTTGCTGCAGGGCGGAGAGCTGTGCGTTCATCGGGCATCGTCCAGGAAGGTCAGGGACGAAGCGGCGGCGCACTGCCGCCGCGCACGGACGGTCCTTGGGCGGAGTCCGGGCATGGCAGCATTGCAAAGCTTCCCTACGCCGGTATGAGCCGGATCAGGTTCCAAGGGACTGTCTCAACCGTGGCCGTTTGGCCGCGGTACCCCCGCTTCTTGCTGCGCATTAGAGCATAGAAAGCACTGCAGCTCGTGGCCGTTGCAGCCGCACATCACGTGGATCCGTTGTTTCTGTATTAACAGAACCGTGACATCGCGTTCAGTAACGTGCACGTCCGTCGCGTTCCAGCGACCGATGCTTCCTTCGCCGCCGACGCGGCCCCTGCCCGGTTCGCGCTGCACGCCGCCGGCCCCTCGCTGCAAGCTCTGCTCGCTCCCCTCAATCCCTTGATCGGAGAAGCTCCTTCATGGTGTTTCGCATTTCCATCGCACTGGTGCTCGTCCTGGTGCTGCTGGCCGGCTTCGCGCCCGGCCCGTTCAATACCGTCGTCCAGTCGGTACTCGCCGATGTCATCCGCAGTGTCGGCTGGCTCTATCTTCTGGTCGTGTTCCTGGCGCTGACCTTCCTGATGTACCTGGCCTTCGGCCGTTTCGGCAACCTGCGCATCGGCGGTGAAGATGCCGAACCGGAGTTCTCGCGCGCCAGCTGGATGTCGATGCTGTTCGCCGCGGGCATGGGCATCGGGCTGGTGTTCTGGGGTGCCGCCGAGCCGATTTCCCACTTCACCAAGCCACCGGAAGGCCTGGCCCCGCAGAGCATGGACGCGGCGCGGGCTTCGATGCGCTATGCATTCTTCCATTGGGGCCTGCACCCCTGGGCAATCTACGCGCTGATCGGCCTGGCGATGGCCTGGTTCCAGTTCAACCGCAACGGCCGCGGCCTGGTCAGCGACATGCTGCAACCGATCATCGGCCGCCACCATCGCGGCTGGATCGGGCGCGTGGTCAACATTGCAGCGGTCGTTGCTACCGCGATTGGCGTGGCCACCACGCTGGGCTTCGGCACCATCCAGATCGCTGCCGGCATGGAGCGCGTGTTCGGCCTGCACGCGGGCGTGCCCCTGCAGCTGACCATCATCGCCATCGCGTTCGTTCTGTACATGGCGTCCACCGCCAGTGGCGTGGAGCGCGGAGTCAAGTGGCTGTCCAACTTCAACCTTGCGCTGGCCGCGCTGCTGGCGGCCACCGTACTGGTGCTGGGCCCGACCGGATTCATCTTCGATACGTTCACCACCACCCTGGGCTCGTACCTCAACCAGCTGGTGACCATGAGCCTGCGCATGTCGCCGTTCTCGGGCAGCACCTGGGTGGCGGACTGGACCATCTTCTACTGGGCATGGTGGATTTCCTGGGCCCCGTTCGTCGGCTCGTTCATCGCGCGCATCTCGCGCGGGCGCAGCGTCCGCGAGTTCGTCATCGGCGTGGTGCTGGCACCGACCGTGCTGGGCTTCTTCTGGTTCGCGGTGTTTGGCGGCACCGCGCTGTGGGCGCAGATCTTCGGCCATGCCGATCTGGTGCAGGCGCTGGGCAATGGCTATGAAACGGTGCTGTTCACCCTGTTTGACAGCATGCCGCTGCCATTGCTGCTTTCCTGCATCGCGCTGGTGCTGCTGATGATCTTCTTCGTGACATCGGCCGATTCGGCGGTGCTGGTGCTGGCCAGCATGTCCACCGATGAAGCGGGCGATCCGCCGCTGAAGCGCAAGCTGGCCTGGGGCATCGCGGTGGCATTGATCGCAGCGGCGCTGCTGCTGGCGGGCGGCCTGGATGCGCTGCAGGGCATGATCACGATCGCGGCATTGCCATTTGCGCTGCTGATGGTGCTGGTGATGGTATCGCTGTACCGGGTGCTGGACCAGGAATACACGCGCGAGCGGCGGCAGGCACAGCGCCAACGCCACATGATCGATGCGTGGATCGCGCGCGAGATGGCAGCGCAGGAAGAGACGCAGGCGGAGGCGGCACGCGCGCAGGATTCGGATTGAGGGTGTTTTGCAGCCTGCGGCTGCACCGCTTTTTTCAAGCAACGGCAACGGCAACAGCAACTTCAACAGCGGCTCTGGGTTGCTGCTGGTTTGGCGGGTCGGTGTGGGCTGGCAGGACACGCCGTAAACCCGTCCGTGGGGGCTCGATGGCGCCATCCATGGCGCCAACGGTCCTGCCAGCCCACACCGCCCCACCCCCGACAGTTTCCGTGTGACGGTTGGTTTTCCACGCCATGCGTGGATGGGGTGTATCGGAAAACAAGATGGGGTCGGATCCACAGCGCGCGGCTGTTGCTTTTGATTTTCTTCTTTCTCTTCCGTGGCTGACGCGCACGGAAACTTTCGGGGGGCGTGCGGGTGGGGGTGGCGG
>NZ_JAPTFX010000224.1:0-4238 GCF_030985895.1 Stenotrophomonas sp. Sm6012
TCCTGCAAACGTGGCAGCCGGCCAGCGGCCGGCTCTACCGGGCTCCGGTTCAGAACCAGCGCTGGAACAGCTCCACCGTGTAGCCCACCAGTTGCCCGGAACTGAAACCAAAGAACGCGATGGCCGCCAGCGCGGCAATCCAGTTGAACAGCATCAGCGCGCCATCGCGTTCCAGCAATGCCAGCGCGAACAGCAGCAGCTGGAAGCCGAACAGGAAGTTGGTGAACGGGATCGGCAGCGACAGCAGAACGCCCAACAGCACCAGCAGCAGGCCGGTAAACGCGTGCGCCGGCAGCGGGGTCAGCAGCTGCGACAGGCGCGGTTTCAGCATCTTGTCCAGGCGCCGCAGCGGGCGGTCGATGCGGTCGAGGAAGCGGTGCATGGTGCCGCGCTTCGGCCCGCGCCGGGCGATGAAGCCGGGCAGCCAGGGGCGCCGCAGGCAGCACAGCATCTGCAGGCCGATCAGGATCACCAGCGGGCCGCTGACCGCGCCGCCCATGCCCGGGATCGGGATGAACGACGGCAGGATCGCCACGAACAGGAACACGCCGAACGCGCTCTGTTGCAGGTTGCACAGGATCTGGCCGAGCGGCATGTGCTCGGCCGGGTCGCCCGAGGCGAACATCTCCAGCAGGGTCCGGATGCCCTCGTTGCGGTAGGCCGGGCGCGCGGCGCCCGGACCCTGGCCGGCCTCAGGCGGTAAGCTCATCGGCCTGCTCGTCGGACAGCGTGCGCAGCAGCAGCTTGTCCACCCGCGCACCGTCCAGGTCGACGACTTCGAATCGCCAGCCGGCCCAGTCGAAGTATTCGCCGGCATGCGGGATGCGGCCGAAGTAGTGGATGCACATGCCGGCCAGCGTGTAGTAGTCGCCGTCCTCGGCATCGGGCAGGTCGTTGCTGCCGATCAGCTCACGCAGGTCCTCGATCGGCAGCGAGCCATCCACCAGCAGCGAGCCATCCTCGCGGGTCACCACCAGCGCATCCTCGTCGGCGTTCTCCACCGCCTGCAGGCGGCCGACCACCGCCCCCATCAGGTCGCTGATGGTCACCAGGCCCTGGATCTCGCCGTACTCATCCACAACCAGCGCCATCGACTGCTGTTCCTCGCGGAAGATCTCCAGCAGCTTCATCGCATGGGTCGATTCGGAAACGTACAGCGGCTCGCGCAGGGTCTGGAACAGCGCGGTGTCGCCGCGCGCCATGCGCGTGGCCAGCGACTTCAGCTCGAGCACGCCGACCACGTCCATGTCGTTGTCGCGGTACACCGGGTACCGCGAGAACTCGTGCTCGGCCATGATCTCCAGGTTGCGCTCCAGCCCGGCCTGGGTGTCGAGCCAGGCAATGCGGTTGCGCGGGGTCATCAGGCTGTCGGCGGTGCGGTCGCCCAAGCGCATGACACGGTTCATCATGTCGCGCTCGTGGGCGTCGATCACGCCGGCCTCGTGGCTTTCGGCCACCAGCATGCGGATCTCTTCTTCGGTTACCGAGGCGACTTCATCCTTGCCCAGGCCGAACAGGCGCAGCACCAGCTGGGTGGTCTTCGACAACAGCCAGACGAAGGGCAGGGCCAGCTTGGCCAGCCAGCTCATCGGCATCGCCACCAGGCCGGCAATGGCCTCCGAGCGGGTCAGCGCCAGGCGCTTGGGCACCAGTTCGCCGAAGATCAGCGTGATGAAGGTGATCAGGCTCACCGCCAGTGCGGTGCCGACGTTGCCAGCGTAGGCAAAACCCGGCATCAGGCCCTGGATCCAGCCGGCGAAGGCCTCGCCCAGCGCTTCACCGCCGAGGTAGCCGGTCAGCACGCCGATCACGGTGATGCCGATCTGCACGGTGGACAGGAAGCTCTCCGGCTTTTCCGACAGCTCCAGTGCCTTGGCGGCCCGCTTGGAGGTTGCGGCCATCTGCTTCAGGCGGCTCTTGCGTGAGGTCATGACCGACATCTCGGACATGGCGAAGAAGCCGTTCAGCAGAACAAGCGCGAAGACAATCAGGATCATTTCAAACACGGGCGTCGTCCCCGGTTGGTGGCAGGGAGGGCGGGTGCTTGCGATGGCGGCTGGCGCTCAGGAGCGGGGTCCGGCGCGGCGCTGGGGGATAAGGGTCGTCGTCCATAAGGTGCGCCCGAAGGCGCGCTGGCATCTTAGCAAAGGGGCGTGGCAGGGTGGCAACTGCCTGTTCAGGTTGGGCGGGCCAAGGCCCGGAAAGGGGGCAGGGATACCCGAGATGGTCATCTAGCCGTCATAATTCCGTCTGGTGCCGTCCTTCCCGCGACGGCTGACAGGTTTCTCAATGTTCTCTCTGCAGACCATTTTCGGTTCCGGCAAACAGTTCTACACCCTGCTCGATGAGGCCGCCGTCGCGGCTTCCGACGCCGCCAAGGCGCTGCATTCCATGCTGCGCGAGGCCGACCGCCAGCCGGCGCTGGACGCTTTCAAGCTGGCCCGCCTGCGCGAACGCGCGGCCTCGGACAAGATCAGCCAGGCGCTGGTGGACAGCTTCATGACCCCGATCGAGCGCGAAGACATCGAAGCGCTGGGTTCGGCGCTGTACAAGATTCCCAAGCAGATCGAGAAGTTCGCCGATCGCTATTCGCTGGCCACGACCCACCTGGAGCACATCGACTTCGCGCCGCGCGCGGCGATGCTGGAGCAGGCTGCCAGTGTGGTGGTGGAGATGGTGGCCGACCTGCGCCACATGAACCTGGACCGGATGACCGCGCTCAACGAGAAGCTGCGCTCGCTGGAGAACGAGGCCGACCGGCTGATGCTCGAGCTGTACCGCGACATCTATTCGGGCCGCCTGGACAACCTGCAGATGTTCCTGCTGAAGGAATTCTTCGAGATCCTGGAAAAGGCCATCGACCGCTGCCGCGAGGCCGGCGTGGTGGCATACCAGATCGTGTTGAAGAACAGCTGACGGACGCCGCCGCATGTTGACCCTTGTCCTGGTGGTGATCCTGGCCGCGCTCGTCTTCGAGTTCATCAACGGCTTCCACGACACTGCCAACTCCATTGCCACCGTGGTGGCGACCAAGGTGCTCTCGCCCGGCTGGGCGGTGATGCTGGCCGCCTTCATGAACCTCATCGGTGCACTGACCGGTACTGCGGTGGCGCTGACCATCGCCTCGGGCCTGCTCAACACCAACGTGGTCGACGTCACTCCGCAGGTGATCCTGTGCGCCCTGCTGGGCGGCATCATCTGGAACCTGATCACCTGGTGGAAGGGGCTGCCGTCTTCGTCCTCGCACGCGCTGATCGGCGGCCTCTGCGGCGCCGGCCTGGCCGCTGCGCACAACAACTGGGACGCGCTGATCTGGTCCGAGCGCCTGGGCAGCTGGGCGCAGAACAAGGGCCTGTTGTGGAAGGTGTTCGTGCCGATGATCACCTCGCCGATTGCCGGCTTCCTGCTTGGCATCGTGGTGATGGTGCTGCTGTGGGGGCTGATCGCCGGCCTGGCCAAGATCGGTGGTGCCATCGGCCGCCTGGCCCGTCCGCGCATCGTCAACGCGTTCTTCGGCAAGGCGCAGATCGCTTCGGCGGCCTACATGGGCTTTGCCCACGGCCACAACGATGCGCAGAAGACCATGGGCATCATCGCGATGACGCTGATTGGTGCCGAAGCCACCGGCGCACTGAACGACCTGCCGTCATGGCTGGCCTTCATGCATCCGGACGCGCATGCCGGTGACGGCATCGCGATGTGGATCGTGCTGACCTGCGCGGTGGTGATGGCCGCCGGTACCGCTTCGGGCGGCTGGAAGATCATCAAGACCCTGGGCCACAAGATGGTCAAGCTGCATCCGATCCACGGCTTCGCCGCGGAAACCAGCTCGGCCACCATCCTGACCCTGGCCGCCCACTTCGGCATGCCGGTCTCGACCACCCACAGCATCTCCACCGCGATCATGGGCGTCGGCTTCGCCAAGAACCCGCGTTCGCTGAAGTTCGGCGTGATCGAGCGCATCGTCTGGGCCTGGATCCTGACCATCCCGGCCGCCGGTGGCTGTGCCTACCTGATCCTGAAGCTGTTCGAGCTGTTCGGCTGGACCTGAGGCCAGCAGCCCGATAAACGAAAAAGCCCGCCGGCATCCGGCGGGCTTTTTTCATGGGCGGAGAATTTTTCCGCTTCCATCGTGTCGACCAAGGTCGACACCCACCAACAACAGACGATCAACCCCACCCCACCTCGCCAATCCACGGAAACCCAGCTTTTGCCGTTGCCGTCAGCGGGTGCCGGGC
>NZ_JAPTFX010000225.1:0-4237 GCF_030985895.1 Stenotrophomonas sp. Sm6012
GGCCGGCACTACCAGGTGCCGGCCGCTGGCCGGCCATCACGTCCCTACATGCACCCGGTTCGCCTGTTCGGCCAACCCCAGGTGATCCAGCGCGATGTCCAGCGCCAGCACATAGCTCTGCGCGCCGTAGCCGGCGGCGATGCCCAGTCGCTGGCCAACCCCGGCCGGCAGGCACGGTTCGGCCACCGCACCGTCGTCATGCACTTCCACGTAGGCGTTGTGCAGGTAGGGCAGCAGGCGCTGCAGGCGCAGGCTGTTGGCACACGCACCCGGATCGAGCAGGGTCACCTCGCCACGGCTGTGGTCGGCCACGCGCAGCGCGTCCAGCAGTTCCTGCTCCGAACCACAGGCGCGGATCGCCACGCTGGTGCCGGCGTCGATGGCGCGATGCACCAGCGACTTCAGGACCGGCGCCGGCAGCGGCATCGCGGTACGGATCAGCGCACCGGCCGCTTCCGGGCCACGGATGATGAAGATCGACATGGCTCAGCCCTCCTGCGCCAGGCGGCGGCCAACGATGGCCAGCGACAACGGATAACCGGCCTGCTGGCTGCGCTGGTCGACCACCACTGCGGCCGGACCGTGCTGCAGCCGCAGGCGTGCATCCAGCCCCGGCTCGCTGCGGGCCTGCAGCTCGATGTACTGCGCCGGCAGCCGTTCCAGTGCCGCCTGCAGCGTGCCACCTTCGGCCTGCCACTGCGCCTCGTCGGCGGTGCCGACATCCAGCAGCACCCAGTCGGCCGAGCGCGCCTGCGGCTGGCACAGGCACTGGCGCACTTCGGACAGGCTGGCGCAGTCACTGCACAGCACGCGATGGCCGCTCAACTGCGCCGGCAGCTGCGGGCGCGGCGCCGACGGAGATGCGTGGCGGATCACCAGGAGGGTCATACAACACCTTGCGGAATGCGCCCTGTGGCGCGGTGGGCACACGATGCGCGCGCTGGCCGTAAAGGTGCGATGCCCGTCGCCGGGCCGGGGCGTAAAACCTGCGTAACCCATGTCTCGTGCTGGCGGGAACCTGCGACGCCTGCCTGTGGTCTGATACCGCTACCGACCACCCGGAGCCTGCCATGGATGCTGTTGCCCGCCCTCCCTTTTCCGAACGTGCGCTTACCTGGCTGAAGAAGGAAGCATTGCCGCTGCTGGTGATGCTCGGCCTGCTGGCCGCCGCCCGCGACACCCTGGCCAACCACTACGTGGTGCCCAGTGGCTCGATGCAGCCGACCCTGCAGCCCGGCGACCGGGTGGTGGTGGACATGCGCGCCTATGGCCTGCGCCTGCCGTTCACTGGCCAGGAACTGATGGCGACCGGCAGCCCGCAGCGTGGCGAAGTGGCGGTGTTCGACTCGCCGGCCGATGGCACCCGCCTGATCAAGCGCGTGGCGGCGGTGGCCGGCGACCACGTGCAGCTGCATGAGGGCCATCTGAGCATCAACGGCCAGCCGCTGCAGATCGCCGACCTGCAGGACGTGGAAGCCTTCGGCCAGCGCCGCGCCCGCCTCGATCTGGACATGGGCGGCGGCCCGGACATCGCCGATCTGGTGGTGCCGGCCGGCAAGGTGCTGGTGTTGGGGGATCACCGCGGCAACAGCTTTGACGGCCGCTTCTTCGGCTTTGTCGACGCCGACAAACTGTATGGCCGCGCCGTGGCGGTGTACTACCGCCGAGGCGACGGGTTCGAATGGCAGCAGCTGTAAGCTGAATTGATACTTCCTGTGTATCAATCATGATCTATCAGGTTATGGATCGACTGGATCAACGGGCCTAGTCTGGGGCCCGTTCCCTCCCACGCGCGGCCGCCCCCACCGGCCCATTGATCCCATGACTGGCGAAACCGCGGCGGCCGTCGAACGCCGCCCCCACACTGTCGACCCTGCTGCCGAGACCCGCATCCAGCAGGGCACCCCGGCCTTCCGGCGCACCGCGCTGGCGTTGTTCCTGGCCGGTTTTTCCACCTTCGGCCTGCTGTATACGGTGCAGCCGCTGCTGCCCGAGTTCAGCCGTCATTTCGGCGTCTCCGCTGCCGGCAGTGCGATGTCGCTGTCGCTGACCACCGGCACCCTGGCGGTGGCGATGCTGCTGGCCGGGCTGCTGTCCGATGCGATCGGCCGCCGCCCGTTGATGATCGCCGCGCTGCTGGCGTCGGCCACCCTGTCGCTGTGCACCGCACTGGTGGACGACTGGACCACGCTGCTGGTGCTGCGCACCCTGCTCGGCCTGGCGCTGAGCGGCGTACCGGCGGTGGCGATGACCTACCTGGTGGAGGAAATGGACAGCCGCGCGCTGGGCCTGGCGATGGGCCTGTACATCGGCGGCAACGCCATCGGTGGCATGAGCGGGCGCCTGCTGGCCGGCATCATCGCCGACCACTGGGGCTGGCGCTGGGGCATCGGCGTGGTCTCGATCATTGCCATCGCCAGCACCGTGCTGCTGTGGCTGCAACTGCCGCCGTCGCGCCATTTTCATGCACGTCGCGGTGGCCTGCGCCAATTGCCGTCGCGCTGGCGCACGCTGTTCGCCGACCCGGGCCTGCCGTGGCTGTTCGCCACCTCGTTCGTGCTGATGGGCGTGTTCGTCACCCTCTACAACTACCTGGGCTACCACCTGCTGGCACCGCCGTACCACCTCAGCCAGACCGTGGTCGGGCTGATCTTCAGTGTGTATCTGGTCGGCACCTTCAGCTCGGCGTGGATGGGCCAGCAGGCCACGCGTTACGGGCGTGGCCGCATCCTGTCGATCTCCTTCGCACTGATCGGCGCCGGCATCGCACTGCTGGCGATGCCGTGGCTGAGCACGATGGCACTGGGCATCGCGCTGGTCACGTTCGGCTTCTTCGGCGGCCATTCGGTGGCCAGCAGCTGGGTCGGCAGCCGCGCCGGCACGATGCGCGCCGAGGCCTCCGCGCTGTACCTGTTCGCCTATTACCTGGGGTCGAGCGTGCTGGGTGGCGTGGGCGGCCTGGCCTACGCGGCCTGGGAGTGGCGGGGGGTGTGCGCCTTCGCTGCCGTGCTGACCCTGATCGGCGGCGGCATTGTCTGGGCACTGCAGCAACGCGCCCCGCAGCCGGTAGCGGCATGATCCAACGCGCGTTTCACTGGGGCGCGGCGCTGCTCTGGTAGATGCCGACCTTGGTCGGCGCTCTGGCAGGGCGGCCAACCAAGGTTGGCATCTACCGGAATCAGGCTTCGGCGAACGCCTCGCGCAGCAGCGTGGCGAAGTTGCGGATCAACGGCGTCACCCCTTCGCGGTGCCATGCCAGCTGCACTTCCGAATGCGCACCGGCATCGGCCAGCGCCACGAAGCGCGCGCCTTCCACGCGGATGTGATCACACGACGACGGCAGGATCGCCGCGCCCAGGCCGGCCGCGGCCAGGCTGATCAGCGTCGAGGCCTCGCCCGCCTCCTGCACGATGCGCGGCGTGAAGCCCGCCGCCGCACACAGCGCGATCATGTGGTCGTGGATACCTGCACCGGCACTGCGCCGGAACGCCACGAACGGCTCCTGTGCGAAGTCGCGCAGCGACAGCGTGCCCTGCTTCGAGAGCTGGCGCAGGGCCGGGTGGCCGGCATGCACGATCAACGCCAGCGGATCGACGAACAGGCTGTGTGCCACCAGCTCCGGGGGCAGCGTGCGCTTGCGGATGATGCCCACGTCCAGGCTGCCATCGAGCAGCGCATCGATCTGCTGCAGGGTGTTCATCTCGCTCAGCTGCAACCGCACCTGCGGATACTGCTGGCGGTAATGCAGGATCGAACGCGGAATCTGCGGTGACAGCGGCGTGGCCCGGGTCAGCCCGATATGCAGCTCGCCCTGCTCGCCGCGCTGCGCGCGCTGCACCTCGTCCACCGCCGCTTCCACCTGCTGCACGATGGCCCGTGCCCGTTCCTGCAACAGCTGCCCGGCGGGCGTCAGCTGCACGCGGCGATGGCTGCGCACGAACAGGCGCGCCCCGATCAGTTCCTCCAGCTGGCGGATCTGCTGGCTGAGCGGCGGCTGCGACATGCCCAACCGCTCCGCCGCCTGGCCGAAGTGCAGCGTATCGGCAACGGCGAGGAAGTAACGCAGGTGGCGCAGTTCGATGGACATGGGGCCAGTTTATTCATCGCCAGCCGGAAATGGGGTCAGAGCCCGTTGCGCAGCAACGGGATCCGACCCCGTGTCGACCAAGGTCGACACCCACCAGAGCAATCTGCCGTTCCGACAGATCGCGGAGAACTGTCGAAGGCGGGGTGGGTC
>NZ_JAPTFX010000226.1:0-4174 GCF_030985895.1 Stenotrophomonas sp. Sm6012
GTCGTCGCCTACCGCATTCCGGTGGGTACCGACCATTGGTCGGTACCGCATCAACATCGCCTTACGGCTTTACATCCACCCACACCAGGTGGTGGTCGCTGCCGTCGGCGATCTTCGCTTCCGGGCTTTCATTGGCCGGCCAGAAGATGCCGCTGCCGATGTACTCGAAACCGGTCGAGGGCAGCACGTAGTCCAGGCGCATGGTGCCGGATTTCGGGCCGAAATCGCCGGTGGCATGGAACGGCGCGCCCTTGCGCGCGATGCCCTTGGCTGCATAGGCCAGGCTGGTCTGCTCGCCGCCGACGCTGCGCGGGGTGGGGTAGCGCAGCACGCGGGCGTTCTCGATCAGTTCGACGATCGCTTCATGGCGGCCATCACCATCGACCGGGTCGTTGTTGAGGTCGCCGAGGATCACGAAGCGTGCGTCCTGGGCCAGGCCGCCACACTGGCCCTTGTCGTCGCACAGCCACGGCTTGTCACCCTTGGACAGGTATTCCTGCCACAGGCGCAGTTCGTCGTGGTTGCGCGCGGCATTGCGCTTTTCCGGGCCGTCGAACACCGGCGGCGTCGGGTGCGAGACCAGCGCGTGCACAACGCCGTCCGGCGTCTTCACCGGCACGTCCCAATGTGACTTCGACGACAGCCGCAGCTGCGACCACACGTGGTCGTTGTAGAAGCTCTGGCCGGTGCGCGGATCAACCGGACGGATCGCGCCCGGCATCGTGCTCCACTTCAGCAGCTGGAAGCTGCGCACCTTGGCTTCGTCGATCGGGTAGCGCGACAGCACCAGCATGCCGTACTGGCCCGGGTGCAGGCCGTAGCCCCAGGCATCGTTGCCGCGGCTGCGGCCTTCGCCGCCGACCACGCCGTTGTTGTCCAGGTCCAGGCCGCTGGGAACGCCGGTGTTGACCGGGGCCAGGTAGCGGTAGGCGAAGTGCAGCGGCTTGCCGCCGCCGGGCTGGGCCACTTCCAGGTAGCGCTTCTGGAACAGGTCGGCGGCGCGGTGGGCGTCGTCGAAGTCGAACTCGTTCAGCAGCACCAGATCCGGGCGCACCTGCTGCAGCACCGCGGCGATCTTGCGTGCGTGCTCGCTGTCGCCTTCCAGTTCCTTGATCAGGCCACCGGCGTCATCGGAGTACAGCGAGGTGTTGTAGGTGGCCAGGCGCAGCGCAGCGGACGGCTTTTCGGTCATCGCAGGGGAGGTGGCGAAGGCGGGGGCGGTGGCGCCGCAGAGCAGGGCCAGGGCGAGGATCAGGGGTTTGGCGTTCATGGGCCGTATTGTGCACCCGGCCCGGTGTCAGCGGTTTGTCAGCGCCCGTCCAGATCGTTGTCGAAATCGTGCCAGCGGCGGCCGTCGTAGGCCTCCAGCGGATGGAAGCGGCGCTTGTAGTCCATCTTCTGGTGGCCGCGGATCCAGTAACCCAGGTAGACGTGCGGCAGGCCCTCGCGGCGGGCCCATTCGATCTGCTGCAGGATCGCGAAGGTACCCAGCCCGCGCGCGGCGTGCTCCGGGTCGAAGAAGGTGTAGACCGCCGACAGGCCGTGCTCGGTGACGTCGGTCACCGCCACACCCAGCAGCTGGCTGGGCTGGCCGTCGTGGCCGGGCAGGCGCATCTCCATGAAGCGGGTGTGCGACCAGCTGCCGATCAGGAACTGCTCGAATTCGTGCGGGCCATGGTCGTCCATGCCACCGTTGGCGTGGCGATGCACCAGGTAGCGGTGATACAGCGCAAACAGGTCGTCGCGGGCGGTGGCGGCGGTGATCCGCACCTCCAGGTCTTCATTGCGGGCCGCGCAACGGCGCTGGCTGCGGTCCGGGGCGAAGCGCGCCACCGGGATGCGCACCGCCACACAGGCCTGGCAGTGCGCGCAATGTGGCCGGTAGACCAGGTCACCGCTGCGGCGGAAGCCCCAGCTCAGCGCCAGCGGGTACAGGCCGCCGAGGCGGCGGTCGTGCGGGTCCAGCACCAGGTCGCGCGCCACCCGGTCCGACCAGTACCCGCAGGGGTGCTCGCCGGTCTGGAAAAGTCGCAGTTCGTCGTCTCTGTCGCCATGCATCGCCATGGGCACAGCATAGCCCCAGCCCGTCGCAGTGGCGGCGACTGTCCGCCGGATGAATGGAACCGGCAGCGGCGTCAACCGATGTCGCGCCCGGGCGTTGTTGTCCCCCGAGGGTGAAGTGATCACCCCGACGCTGTTCCCATCCCCAGGAGTGACCTCATGATCCGTACCCCCCTGCTGCTGGCCCTGCTGCTCGGCACCTCCGCTTCCGGTATCGCGCTGGCGGCCGACACCCCGACCACGCCGGCGCAGCGCCCGGCCAAGCTGGACACCAATGGCGACGGCGTCATCGACCGCAGCGAAGCCGCTGCCAACCCGCGTCTGGCGGCGAAGTTCGACGAACTGGACAAGAACAAGGACGGCAAGCTCTCGCGCGATGAACTGCCGCGCTGGAAGCACGGCCGTCGTGGCCACGGCGGCGAGCGCTGGGCCAAGCTGGACGTCAACAAGGACGGCCGCATCAGCCGCGAGGAAGCCAAGGCCGATCCGCGCCTGGCCGCACGCTTCGACCAGCTCGACCTCAACAAGGACGGCTACCTGGACAAGGCCGACCGCGAGCTGCGCGTGAAGCAGATGCGTGATGCCTGGTTCGCCGCGGCCGACACCAACAAGGACGGCCAGTTGAGCAGGGCCGAGTTCGATGCGGCCAAGCGCCCGATGCACGGTGGTCCGCGTCAGGGCGGCCCGCGTGACGGCGCCATGCCGAAGCCGCAGCGCTGAGAGCCAACGCATTGATCGACGACAACGCCGGCGCACTGCCGGCGTTGTCCGTTACAGGCGGCCGCTGCGTACCAGCGAGTACAGCACCAGTGCGATCACCATCAGGTTCATGGCGATGATGCCGGTGCGGCCGTACATCGACTCGTATTTCCAGTTGATGCCCGTGCGCCCGCGCCGTGCCGAGTCCCGCACGATCATCGGCGCCATCACCCGCTGCAGGGGTACCAGGCACTGGTAGTTGACCACGCCCAGGCCGACCGCCAGCACCGCCAGCTGTGCCCAGACCGGCACCTGCAGCATCACTGCCAGCAGGATCGCCAGGCACCAGAACATGCCGGTGGTGATGTTGAGGTAGAGGAAGCGACGCACGTCGGCGCGCTCGGCATCGGTCTCGGTGTACGACATCAGGAAGCGCCCGCCCAGATAGCTGCCGACCGCTCCGCCAATCACGCCACCGATGACCGCGCCCCAGCTTTCCGCCGGCAGCACGTGCAGCTGGCCCAGCGTGGCGGTCAACGAGCCCAGCGCGGTGCCGCCTGCCGCACTGGCGCCGCCGAGGCCGAGCTTGCTGCCGCCGATGCCGACGCCGGTGCCGAGCAGGATCGCCGCGCTGGCGGTGCCGGGCGCGGCCACCAGCACCATCGACACCACGGCCGTGGCGAACGCCGCACTCGGGGCACTGCTGCGGGCGAATTCGCCGAAGCGTTGCAGCAGGCCGTCACGCACCTGGGCGCGGGCACGCGACAGCCGCTTGCGCACGGCGGCGTCGCTGAGCCCGAGCAGGTCGGCTACCTGTTGCGAACGCTGGCCTTCGCGGTAGTACAGCAGCAGGACTTCGCGGCTGTCGGCCGGCAACGCGGAAATGATGTCTTCGGCGGCGATCTCTTCTTCCACCCGCTGCAGCCGGTCGGCGGCACCTGGCGCCGGGTCGGCGGCCATGCCCAGCGCCACTTCGGCCGCCTCGCCGGTCAGCGGCCGGCCACGCTGCGCACGCAGCCAGTCGCGGGCCAGGTTGCGGGTGATCTGCCGCAGCCAGGGCAGGAAGCTGGTTGAACTGCGCAGCTGGTGCAGCTGCTGCCAGCCCTTCACGAAGGCTTCCTGGGCGATGTCCTCGCTGGCCTGGCGGTCGCGGGTGATGGCCAGCGCGATGGCGGTGACCGTGTTCTGGCAGGCCAGCACGATGCGGCCATAGGCATGCTGGCAGCCGCCGGCGGCGGCTGGCAGTTCGCGTTCCAGGGTCTGGTCGATCGATGCGGCGAAGGTCGTCACGGCGGCGGCTCTCCTGCTGGGATTGTGTCCCATGACGGAACCGCGCGCGAAGTGTGACCGGCCTTCAGTGCGGTAGTGCCGGCCGCTGGCCGGCAACCTCAACAGCAAGAGCGGGCTTTCCGTG
>NZ_JAPTFX010000227.1:0-4172 GCF_030985895.1 Stenotrophomonas sp. Sm6012
GGGCAGGGGTATCCGCGCCACGGATGGCGCGGCTAAGCCTCCAGGGACGGATTCACGGCGTCCCCTGCGCAGACTACCCGCCCGGACAGCTCCATGGACTTCGCCTTGCGGCCACCAAGAGGGGCTCAGCCGTTGGCCGGTCTCCAGCACCAGTGCCACGGTTCGTAGACGATGCCGTGCGGGTTGTCGCGCGGGTAGCTCAGTTGGAAGCCGTGCGCGCCGGCATGGCGCTGCAGCCAGGCAAACGCATCGGTGGCGTCGAAGGATTCCTCTGCCGGCGCATCGCCCGGCGTGCCGATGTCCAGCGCATGGCCGCTGTGGTGTTCACTGAAGCCCGGTGCGGCATTGACCTTCAGGATCTCCGCCACGCTCAGCCCGCGCGCCCGTTTCCGTTCGAAGATGCCCAGCTGGTAGGCATGGCTGCGGAAACCGGAGATCGCGTCCAGTGCCACGCCATCCTGTGCAGCGTGCAGGCGCATCCGCCGCCAGCCCTGCGCGGCGCCGCGGCGCAGCCACAGCGGGCGGGCGAAGCGGTCACGACCAGCGAAGTGCAGCAGGCAGGGTTCGGCTTCCAGGGGCAGGCCGCTGTCGTCTGCGTAGCGCTGGGCATCCAGGCCCAGCTGCTGCAGGCGCTGCTGCAGCCCGGCCAGTGGAAGCCATTGATCTTCCAGCGCAGCGCCGAACGGTCGAGCTGCCGCTGCGTCCAGCAGTGCCAGCGCCTCCTCGGTACCGGGCTCACGCGTCAGGCGTGGCACCATCGAATGCACGCCGTGCGGCAGTACGGCCGCCAGATAGCGGCCATCACGCTTGCGCCGCAGCACCCAGTACGCCTGTGACAGCAGGCGCGCGTCCAGGTTGCTGCGCGCGCGCAGCAGGCCGGCGGGCCACAACTCGATGGTCGCGGTGTTGATCAGCAGGGGCGGGCGTCGTTGCATCGCCGCAGCTTACTGCCGCGGCGCCGATGCGGCCACCTTGCGCAGGGCATCGAGCAGCACCTGCGGCCGATCCACGCTGAGCAGCAGTGTGCTGCCGTCGCTGACCGGCAGGGCAAGCACGCGCGCGCGATCGGTGACCAGGGCGAATCCCTTTCCGCCGCCCTGCAGGCGGAAGTGACCCGAATAGAAGCCTGGCATTGCATAGCCGTTGGTCTTGAAACGGATGCCATAGCGGCGGTCGCGGCCGAGATCGACCACCTCCGCCTGGTCCAGCCGCAGCGTTGCCACTGGAACACGCCGGCGATACAGGGTCGAGCGCACATCCAGCACGTCGCCGGCCAGTTCCACCCGGCGGCGGAAGAAGGCCGCGCCCAGCCCGATGCCGAGTGCGGCGATCACCAGCAGGCTCCAGGCGGCGCTGCCGCCCATGCGGAACCAGGGCGGCGAGAGCGTCACTTCGATCCAGGGGGCGGTGGCCGGTGCCTTGTACAGCTGCGCATACAGGCAGGCCACGAAGGCGGCCAGCAGCGGCAGCACGATCCACAGCACGCGCAACGGCGAGCTGTCGGCCACCTCGTACTGTTTCGGGTCGCTGGCGCCCATGGCTCAGGCCTCCTTCTTGAACACCAGCATCGCCGGGCGCATCGGCGCCGGGATGATGATGTTCACCAGCTCCCAGCCCAGTTGGCCCTGGCGGCTGAGTTCGGCCTGGATGTCCTCGGCCTTGTGCAGGCCCATCATGGACGTCTTGACCTCGATGGTCTGGTAGCTCCAGCGCTTGCTCATTCCTTGTCCTCCGGCGATGGCTTGGGTTTCGGCAGGCGTCCTGCCTTGCGCAGGGCGTCGCGCAGCACGTATTCAATCTGCGCGTTGAGGCTGCGCAGCTCGTCGTCAGCCCAGCGCTGTGCCGCGGCCAGGACCTCGGCATTGATGCGCAGCGGATAGGCTTTCTTCTCACTCATGAAAACTCCTGGCGGGGCGGTGGGGCGCCCCGTTGCGAGGGTGGTTCAGTACAGCGAACCGGCATTGACGATCGGCTGGGTGCCGCGGTCCGAGCACAGCACGGTCAACAGGTTGCTGACCATGTGCGCCTTGCGTTCCTCATCCAACTGCACCACGCCGTTCTTCTGCAGTTCGGCCAGGGCCATCTCGACCATGCCGACCGCGCCGGCCACGATGCGCGTGCGCGCGGCGATCACCGCATTGGCCTGCTGCCGCTGCAGCATCGCCTGGGCGATTTCGGCGGCGTAGGCGAGGTGGCTGATACGCGCGTCGATCACCTGCACGCCGGCATCGGCCAGGCGCTCGGCCAACTCGTTCTTCAGGTGCTGGGAGATCTCGCTGGCGTGGCTGCGCAGGGCCAGCTGGCCGTCCTCATGCTGGTCATAGGGATAGCTGGTGGCCATCGCGCGCAGCGCCGATTCGGACTGGATATGCACGAAGCTCTCGTAGTCATCCACGTTGTAGACCGCCTCGGAGGCATCGACCACCTGCCAGACGATCACCGCGGCGATCTCGATCGGGCTGCCGTCCAGCTCGTTGACCTTCAGCTTGCCGCTTTCGAAGTTGCGCACGCGCTGGCTGACCCGGCGCTTGCTGAAGAAGGGATTGTTCCAGCGCAGGCCGTTGTCCTTCACGGTGCCGACGTACTTGCCGAACAGGCTGAGCACCGCGGCCTGGTTGGGCTGGATGGTGTACAGGCCGGCCAGGACGAACATGCCCGCCGCGACCAGCAGGACGCCCAGCAGCATCAGCAGCAGGTTGGGCGAGCCGGTGCTGGCCTTGGCGGCAACCCCGAGCACGAACACGGCGGCACCGGCGAGGGCGACCAGCAGGGCGCCGGCCAGCGTGCCGAGGCCGTTGAGCGAGGACAGCGACTTCTCTTTCATGGCAGTACGTCCTTGAGGGGTCGGAATTAAGATATCAAAGTGATATCAGATGCGGGCTACCGTTCGTCGGATGCCGTGGCCGGGGTGCCCGGCCAGCTAGAATGCCCACCCGCCTTCACATCGCTGCTGGAACCGCCATGGCCAAGCTTGGAACTCCGTTGTCCCCCTCCGCCACCCGGGTGCTGCTGCTGGGGTCGGGTGAACTCGGCAAGGAGGTGGCCATCGAGCTGCAGCGGCTGGGCGTGGAAGTGATTGCCGCCGATCGCTACGCCGATGCGCCGGCAATGCAGGTCGCGCATCGCTCGCACGTGATCGACATGCTGGACGCGATGGCCCTGCGCGCGCTGATCGCCCAGGAGCAGCCGCACCTGGTGGTGCCGGAGATCGAGGCCATCCACACCGAGACCCTGGTCCAGCTGGAACAGGAGCAGGGCCTGCGGGTGATCCCGACCGCGCGCGCCGCACGCCTGACCATGGACCGTGAAGGCATCCGCCGCCTGGCCGCCGAGACCCTCGGGCTGCCGACCTCGCCGTACCGCTTCGTCGATACCGAGGCCGAGTACCGGGCCGCGGTGGCCGCGATCGGCCTGCCGTGCGTGGTCAAGCCGGTGATGTCGTCCTCGGGCAAGGGCCAGAGCACGCTGCGCAGCGAGGCGGACGTCGCCCCGGCCTGGGACTACGCGCAGACCGGTGGCCGCGCCGGTGCCGGCCGCTGCATCGTCGAGGGCTTCATCGATTTCGATTACGAGATCACCCTGCTGACCGTGCGCCACGCCGGTGGCACCTCGTTCTGCGCGCCGATCGGCCACCTGCAGAAGGACGGCGACTACCGCGAGAGCTGGCAGCCGCAGCCGATGTCGGACAAGGCGCTGGCGCGTGCGGAAGAAATCTCGCGTGCGATCACCGACGACCTCGGCGGTTGGGGCCTGTTCGGCGTCGAGCTGTTCGTGAAGGGTGACGAGGTGTGGTTCAGCGAAGTGTCGCCGCGCCCGCACGACACTGGCCTGGTGACGCTGGTCTCGCAGGAGCTGAGCGAGTTCGCGCTGCATGCGCGTGCGATCCTCGGCCTGCCGATTCCGGTGATCCGCCAGAGCGGCCCGTCGGCCTCGTGCGCGCTGCTGGCGCATGGCGAAGGCGTGCCGTACTTCAACAACGTCGCTGCCGCGCTGCAGGTGCCGGATACCGCGGTGCGCCTGTTCGGCAAGCCCAGCGTGCACGGCCATCGCCGCGTCGGGGTGACCCTGGCACGCGCGGAATCCATCGACGAAGCACGCGCCATCGCGCGTGATGCCGCCGACGCCATCGGCGTCGAACTGCGTCCGTAAAGGAAGGTGCGACGACCAACGGT
>NZ_JAPTFX010000228.1:0-4080 GCF_030985895.1 Stenotrophomonas sp. Sm6012
ACCGGCGGCCTAACGTTCGGCCGAGGCGTCGGACAGCTCGAACGCCTGTTCGACCTTCAGCTCCGGCAGGCCTTCGATTTCCAGGATGCGACCGGAGAAGATGTTCTTCTTGCCGGCCTTGGCCACGGTCAGCAGGCCCGACTTGATCGCGTACAGCGGGATCGCGTTGACCAGGTCACGCAGGGTCACGCCCGGCTGCATCTTGCCCTTGAAGCGCACCAGCACCGACTCCGGCATGTCCAGCGGCATCACGCCGGTGGCAGCGGCGAAGGCGACCAGGCCCGAACCGGCCGGGAACGAAATGCCCACCGGGAAACGGGTGTGCGAGTCACCACCGGTACCGACGGTGTCCGGCAGCAGCATGCGGTTGAGCCAGCTGTGGATCACGCCGTCGCCCGGGCGCAGCGAGACGCCGCCACGGGTGGAGATGAACTCCGGCAGGGTGTGGTGGGTCTTCACGTCCACCGGCTTCGGATAGGCGGCGGTGTGGCAGAACGACTGCATCACCAGGTCGGCCGAGAAGCCCAGGCAGGCCAGGTCCTTCAGCTCATCGCGGGTCATCGGGCCGGTGGTGTCCTGCGAGCCGACCGAGGTCATCTTCGGTTCGCAGTAGGTGCCCGGGCGCATGCCCTGGCCTTCCGGCAGGCCACAGGCGCGGCCGACCATCTTCTGTGCCAGCGAGAAGCCCTTGCCGGTGTCGACCGGCTGCACCGGCAGGCGGAACAGGTCGGTCGGGGCGAGGCCCAGCGCTTCGCGCGCCTTGCCGGTCAGGCCGCGGCCGATGATCAGCGGGATGCGGCCACCGGCACGCACTTCGTCGAACAACACTTCGCTCTTGACCTGGAATTCGGCGATCACTTCGCCGTTCTTCAGCGCCTTGCCTTCGTACGGACGCAGCTCGACCACATCGCCGTGCTCCATCTTCGACACGTCCAGCTCGATCGGAAGCGCACCGGCATCTTCCATGGTGTTGTAGAAGATCGGGGCGATCTTCGAACCCAGGCAGACGCCGCCGGCACGCTTGTTCGGGATGAACGGAATGTCATCGCCGGTCCACCACAGCACGCTGTTGGTGGCCGACTTGCGCGAGGAACCGGTACCGACCACGTCACCGACGTAGGCGACCAGGTGGCCCTTGTCCTTCAGCGACAGGATCTGCTGGATCGGGCCACGCTTGCCGTCTTCTTCCGGGGTGAACGGCGCATCGTCGCGCTTGTTCTTCAGCATCGCCAGCGCGTGCATCGGGATGTCCGGGCGGGTGGTCGCGTCCGGCGCCGGCGACAGGTCGTCGGTGTTGGTTTCGCCCGGCACCTTGAACACGGTGACGGTCAGGCTCTGCGGCACTTCCGGGTTGCTGGTGAACCACTCGGCATCGGCCCAGCTCTGCAGCACGGCCTGGGCGTTGGCGTTGCCGGCCTTGGCCTTTTCCTGCACGTCATGGAAGGCGTCGAAGACCAGCAGGGTCTTCTTCAGGCCGTCAGCGGCGATGGTGCCGACGCTGGCGTCGTCCAGCAGCTGCACCAGCGGAGCAACGTTGTAACCGCCGAGCATGGTGCCCAGCAGTTCGGTGGCGCGCTCACGGCTGATCAGCGGATTCTGCTCGCTACCCAGCGCGATCGCCGCCAGGTACGAGGCTTTGACTTTGGCAGCGTCATCAACGCCGGCCGGCACGCGGTGGGTCAGCAGGTCGAGCAGGAACTCGGCCTCGCCCTGCGGCGGGTTCTTCAGCAGTTCGATGACATCGGCCGTCTGCTGCGCGCTCAGCGGCAGCGGCGGGATGCCAAGCGCAGCGCGCTCGGCGACGTGGTGGCGGTAGGCTTCCAACATGACAACTCCCGGGTAATGCGTAGGTTGAAAAAAAATGGGCTCAGGCTTGCGGCACGATCAGCTTCAGGCCCTTGAAGTAGTCGCGGTAAAACGTATCGTTCCAGGTGATCAGGCCGTCGCACTGCAGCAGTGCGTGGGCGCCGACCATGAATTCGTCCAGGCTGCGGCGGCTGCCGCTGCGCTGGCGGTGGCGGCGGTGCATCTCGCCGGCGCGCAGTGCCGATTTGGCCTCCAGCGCATTGAAGTGCACGCCCATTTCTTCCAGCGCTTCGAGCACCTCGGCACCGCCGCGCAGCGAGGCGCAGACCTCGGCCAGGGTCGCGCCGCAGACCACCACGCGGCCGCCGACCAGGCTCTGCCGCAGGATGGCTTCCACCGCATCGGCCTGCGGGCCATTGCTGAGCAGTTCGACCAGCACCGGGGAATCGACGGCGATCATCACGGCTTATTCCTCGTCGCGCACCGAGCGCACGGCCGCTTCAGCCGAATCGAAGCCATCGAGCGCGAACTTGCCGCGCGCCCGTGAAATGGCATCGTCAACACTCTTGCGCAGGATGATGCGGCTGCCATCCAGCTCGACCTTCAGCAGCGTGCCCTTGGTCAGGCCGAGGGCATCACGCACCGCCTTTGGCAGGGTGATCTGCCCGCGTTCTGCAACAGTGGCTTCCATCGGTAGGCCCTCTTCGGTATGCACGAATTATACATACCGAAGGGGCCATACCGCCAGCCACGTACTTAGAACGCCACCTGCAGCCGGGTATTGAAGGTGGTGCCCTCGTCCCGGCCCTGCCCGCTACCACTGCGGTTGTTGGCCTGCCAGCGGATTGCCTCGAACATCACCCGGCTGTAGTCGTTCAGGTACCAGTTCGCTCCCACCGTCCACGCGTGGCCGGTGCCGCCGGTGGGAAGTTCGGCGTAGTCCACGTCCTCATAGCGCGCCTTCAGTTCCCATGCCCCGGCGCCGCCGTCGGTCACGGGGTCGGCCACCTTCACCTTGCCCCAGGTGCCGGCCTTGCCTGAATAGGCAGGAAGCGCGCCCACCAGGAACCAGCCCGCCGATATCGCCCAGGCCTGGTGGTCCAGGTCATAGCGGCCGCTGGCGTCGACCCCGCGCAGGTTGCGCGTGCCCCATTCACCGGTGGCCCACGCCGGGCCGAAGAACCCGGCCGCTTCCAGGCCATAGGCCGTGCTGCGCTCAGCACCCGTCAGGGTGCCCGGGGCGATCTTCACCAGATCGTTGAAGTGCCCGGCGATGGCCGAGCTGCGCAGCACGCCGCTGGCACCGGCGGCGATCTCCTCATGGAAGGCCCAGGCCCCCAGGTGCACGGTGGCGGCCTTGCCCGCCCCCGGGTTCCAGTGCACACGCGTGGCCCAGGTCTGGCTGTCGTTGTCGTTGCCGGCGTTGTTCAGATCGTTGCCTGCCACCGACAGGCTGGCGTGCCAACCCTTGCCGTACACGCGCTCGGTCAGGCCGACGCCGAACAGGCCGCGCTGCGGCAGCATCAGCGTGCCGACCACGTTGCGGTCCGGGAACGGCGTGTTGGAGGTGCTGCTGGAACCGTCGATGCCGCGGTCGTTCAGCCGGTTGCCCACGGTCAGGTCGGCCGGCAGGCCGAACAGGCGGTGGTCCACGGTCGCGTAGACCGATTTCCAGGCCACGGCATTGTCGGCGAAGTCGCCCTCCACCGCCCAGCCGAGGATGCCGTAGCGACCCTCGGCTCCCAGGCGCACCGAGCGGATCTCGGTGCCGGAGATGTTGCGGTCGGCCACCGACGAGCCGTCGGTGCTGGAGCCATCGACAAACAGGCGGCCGCGCGGGCGGAATGCCACCTTGCCATCGGCGCTGCCGAATTCCGGCGCGCCCTTCGACCAGGACACCTTGGGCGACTTGGACTGGCTCGACTCCAGCGCGGCGACCCGACTTTCCAGCGCGGGCGCCGGTGCCACAGGCGGGGTTGGGACGGCGCCCTGCCCGCCTTCAACGGCACGCAGGCGCGCTTCGAGCTGCTGGATCTGCAGCGCCTGCTGCTGCACCAGCGCCGACAGTTCGGCCTGGCTCAGCGGAGCCGGGGCGGACTGTGCCCCGGCATGGCCGCTGGCCAACAGCAGGCCAAGCGCGACCGACAGCGCTGCGCGGGGCAGCACGGTGTGCGTGTTCATGGGTTCTCTCTCCGGCCAGCCGGCCCCCTGGCCTGGCGCTGGCCTGTTGCGGTGGTGCGGGGGAAGATCGGGGGAGGCAGCGCGGGGGCCGCG
>NZ_JAPTFX010000229.1:0-4054 GCF_030985895.1 Stenotrophomonas sp. Sm6012
CGCGCCCCCCACTACCAGGATTTTGCACACGGCACCTGCTGTCAGGGTAGGGTCAGGCGGTACACCAGCACGCGGTTGTCGTTGTCGTAGGGGCTGTCACAAGCCTCGCCCTGCATGCGGCAGTGACGGGCGATGAAGTCGTTGTCGTTGCCGATCAACAGCAGCACGTCGTTCGGGTGCTGCGGGTCCAGTGCCGGCAATACGTCCATGGCTTCCCACTTCTCCGACAGCAGGCCGGCATGCGGGCCGCGCTTCGTGTCCAGGTCCAGCCCCGCACGTGCAAGCTGCGGGCGGTCGAGCAGGTTCAGCAACTCGTCGCTGCGTGCGGGCACGATGCCGGCCTTCAACGTGGTATCCGCCGCGTCGGCCAGTAGCGAGGTGGTGCCGGTTTCGTAGGTGCTGCCGGCCAGGTTGCTGGCACCCGACACATCCACCAGCAGCACCGACTTGTAGACGATGGGGTCGTCACCGTCCTTGCCGAGGCCGTTGCCATCACGGGCCAGCAGCAGGAAGCGGTGGGCATCCAGTGCGCGCAGTTCGCTCTGCGCGGCGGTACGGTCGAGCTTGCCCTTGCCGTCGTGTGCGAAGGCCGGCAAAGCCATCACGTAATGGCCAATCGGCTGCTGTGGCGTCGGTGAGGTCGTCACGTCATAGACCAGTACGCGGGTATTGATGCGTCCGGCCGCATTGCCCTGCGCGCTGTCCTGCAGCGTCGCGCTCTGCAGCGCCACGAACAGGCGGCTGCCATCGGGCGACAGGCCCATGCCTTCCACCCCCTGGTTGTTGCGCCGACCGGTCTGCGGCGGCACCAGAGAACCAAAGGCCGGCTGGCCATCGCGCTGCGGCCGGATCGCGGGCGGCGCCACGATCACGCCCCGCAGCTGGCCCTGCGCATCGAAGTAGTAGACGTTGGCGGTGTACTCATCACCGATGTAGAAATGACCGTCGGCGGTGAACTGCAGCGATTCCGCATCCAGCGAGACTTTGCCCGCACCGGCGCCGCTGGCGGGCGAGGGCAGCACCACGTCGCGCTGGATGATGGTGTGGTCGCCCGGGTCGGCACCGGTGAAGGGTTGCCCGTTGAAGTCCTTCAGCACCACGCCCTTGCCCGGCACCATGCTCAGTGTGCCCAGCGCACCGGGCTTGCCCGGCGTGGTGTCGATGCGCAGCTGCATGCGCTCCACGCGGCCGGCGTAGTCGTAGAACAGGCCGGCCTCGGGATCGTTGCGGCCACGGTCGGGCAGGGTCCACAGCACGCCCTGGTAGCCGTTGGCAGTGCGCTTCCAGGTGCCGGGCTGCACCGCCAGCGACGAGAACGAGCCCAGCGTATCGCCCAGGAAGTCCACCGTGCCTGCCGGCAGTCGCCCGGCGGCGAACAGGCCCTTGTCCACGTAGGTGCGGCCGCCCAGTTCAAGGGTGCGTGGCGGTGCGCCACTGGCCTCGTGGGGGGCGGAGTATCCGCTGGCGGAGAGGGTGGCCAGCAGCAGGGCGGTCGCGAGCATCGGTGGACTCCAGGCGGTCGATCAGAAGCGAAGGTCGATCGTACCGAACACCTGGCGCGGTGCCGAGGCATGGAACACGTACAGCTTGCCGGCCGGGTCGCTGGGTGCGAACACGCTCGAATCCAGGTTGCTGGCGTAGCGCTTGTTGGTCAGGTTGGTCACGTTGAACGACAGACGCATGCCCTTGGCGAAACCGACCTGGCCGAAGTCATAGCCACCGGCCAGGTCGAACACGGTGAAGCCGCCGAAGCCCTGGTCGTTGGTGTAGGTGTAGAAGCGCTCGCCGGTGTACTTGCCGCGCAGGCTGGCGAACCAGCCATTGTCACGCCAGGTGATTTCGGTGGCCAGCAGCTGCTTAGGCGTGTCGGTCTGGATCTTGCCCTTGATCTGCTGCTCGACGCCGGCCTGCACGTAGTTCGATGCATAGGTCGAGCGGTTCAGCGAGGCCGAGGTGTACCAGCTGAAGTGCGCGTTCGGGGTCCACAGTACGGTCAGCTCGGCACCGCGGCTATCGACGCCGCCAACGTTGTAGAAGCGGTTGCCACAGGTCGGGCCGACCGGCTGCCGCGAGTCACAGGGGTTGTACTGCAGCAGGCGGTTGTCGAAGCGCACATCGTAGGCGGCGATCGAGGCCTGCAGGGTGTCGGTGACGAAGCGGTAGCCGGCTTCCACCGAGCGCGACTCCTCTGGCTTCAGGTTGCCCTGCGCATTCCAGGTGGCCTGGCTCACGGCCTGCGGGCCCAGCTTGAAGCCGCCCTGGAACATGGCGATGTTCTCGGCATAGCTGGCGAAGACTTCGTGGTGCTCGGCCAGGCGAAAGTTGGCGCCGATGCTGGGCAGGAAGTTCTTGCTGGCCTTCAGCGAACCGGTGGCGAACTGGTTGTTCGAGCTCGGCGGGATCGGCGTCTTCGCGTCGCCCGGCAGTGCCCGTGCATCGGAGGTGGCGTGCGGGCTCTTGGCGCCGAACTCCAGGGTCAGGCGGTCATCAAGCAGGCGCCAGGTGTCCTTCAGGAAGATCTGATGGGTCTTCCAGCGGGTGCGCTGGGCAAACACACCGACATCGGAGGGCAGGGTGTTCATGCCGCTCAGGTCACGCGGGCCATCCACGGCGGTCTGGTAGCGCTCGGCGCTGCTGGTGTTGCGCTCGTACCAGATGCCACCTTCGATGCGGTGCGCGCCCAGCTCCCAGTCGAAGGACAGCGTGCCGCCATCGCGGTCGATGGTGTAGATGGTATTGCGGAAGATGATCGGGATCTCCTGCGCGGTGCCCTTGTTCGACCAGGCGCCGCTGTTCCAGTTGTGGCCTTCGCCGCGGTCATCATGGTGGTAGGCCAGCGCGCGCAGGCTGAAGCCATCGGCCAGGAAGAAATCGCCGGCCAGGTAGTACAGGTTGTCGTCTCGCAGGATCTGCCCGGCGGTGAAGGCACCGTCGGCATCCTTGTCCGGGCCGCTGCTGTCGCACTTCTTCGCGTTGAAACTGGCGGTGTTGCAGTAGGCCTTGGCCACCGCCTTGTTCCAGTCCGGTGCATAGCCGCCCCAGTCCCAGCCGAGACCGCGCGACATCTCATCCTTGGAAAGGTAGAAGTAGTCGGCCTGGGTGGTGCGTGAGGTATCGACGAAACCGGTGATCTGGCCACGTTCGAAGTTCCACATACCCTTGGCATTGAACTGCTTGGTGGTGGACTGGTTGTAGGCGGTCTGGTCGTTCCACAGATCGGAGACGGCGTTCATGCCGGACACGTAGCCGGAGAAGCCGTTGTACTCGCCGCTGTCCACGCGAACGAAGGTGCGGCGGTTGGCATCGCTGCCGAAGGTCTGCACCACGCGGCCGCCGAGTTCCTGCGCCGGGCGATCGGAGGTGTAGGAGAGGGTGCCGCCGAGGTTGCTGGTGGACGGCGTACCGAGGCTGCCGATGCCCACCGCCAGCTCGGCGCCAGCCATGTTCTCGCTGATCAGTGCACGGTTGATGGTCAGGCCGTTGTAGTTGTTGTAGGCACCATCGCCCAGCGGCACGCCATCGAGCGTGTAGCCGAGGCGGGTGGAGTTGAAGCCGCGCAGGCTGAGCGTCATCGACTGTTCGTTGGTGCCCAGTGCATCGGCCGACTGCGCGTTGACGCCCGGCAGCAGGTTCAGGGTCTTCTGCAGGCTGGTACCCGGCGGCAGGATGTCGAGGTTCTCGCGGGTGATGCGCTGCACCTGGCGCGCTTCACCACTGCCGATCACCGAAACCGCATCGAGGTCGGTGGCGGACGTGCCATGGGAGGTCGGGGCAGCATCCTGCGCCCAGGCCGCGGGAGCGAGCGCGATCGACAGCGCAGCGGCCAACAAAATCTTCGTCATGTTACGGACACTCAGGCAGGCACGAGCCGCCGCGTCGGTGCGGAGCTCATGGGGTTCGATAGGGGATAAAACCGATGCGACCGGCGGGCGCTGCAGGCGCCGTGGGTCAACGTGAAAATGGTGCGCCAGGCAGATGACTGTCTGGTGACATGTTCAGTTGTTGTGAGGCGCTCCGCGGGGTGGGTAGTGCGGCAGCGAGCGTGACCCCGCAT
>NZ_JAPTFX010000022.1:0-43173 GCF_030985895.1 Stenotrophomonas sp. Sm6012
TGGTGCGCCCGGAGAGATTCGAACTCCCGACCGCCTGGTTCGTAGCCAGGTACTCTATCCAACTGAGCTACGGGCGCGCGGTACACAATCAACTTACTGCCAAATTTTACTGCATTTCCAGCGGCGGATGCTGGAAACCTGTCGAGTGGTGCGCCCGGAGAGATTCGAACTCCCGACCGCCTGGTTCGTAGCCAGGTACTCTATCCAACTGAGCTACGGGCGCCCTGCGACAGGAGCGGAATTATGCGGATGTCGGCGCGCACCGTCAACAGTTTTGTGAAAATTTTCACCCAACTGAATGAAAAAGCAGTCAGCCACGGCGTCCGGGGCTTTCAGCCATGCGAAATGATCGGCATGCGTGCCCAGTTCCTGCGCGGACAGCACGCGCAGCTGCGCGTCCACATTCGGCAGCTTCGCCAGCAGCGTGCGCATCGAGCCGGCCGGCGCCAGCCAGTCGTGTTCCATCAGCACCGCCTGCGCACTGCCGTGCACGCGCGCCATCTGCGCATCGAGGTCTTCGCTCATGCCGACGGCGGCGTAGTGGTTGTTCAAGCCGACGCGCGCCCAGTCGGCGATCAGTCCCCGCGCCTCGGTACCACCGAAGCCGAGGCGCCGGCCATGCAGCACGCCCTGGCGCTGCGCGATCCACGGCAGGAAGCGGTAGACCAACGGCAGCAGCCAGCCACGCGGTGGCGGAAAGCCGCGCCAGAACGGCGAGCCACTGGCCGCCAGCCATAGACGGTTGAAGTGTTGCGGGGCGCGGCCGGCATGCACGCAGGCCAGCTGTCCGCCCAGGCTGTGGCCACCGATGATCCAGTGCAGGGCGCCAGCTTCATCATCCGCGGCGGCCAGCACGGCCTGGCTGGCCGGCAGATCCTGTTCGAGTACCTCGCGATAGCCCCAGTCCTGCGTGCGTGACGGGCGCAGCGAGCTGCTGCCGTTGCCGCGCCACTCATGCAGGTAGACCGCCACGCCCCTGGCCGCCAGCGCCTGCGCCAGCGGCAGGTAGTGGCGTGCCGCCACGCCCAGTGCCGGCAGCCACAGCAGGCGCGCGATGGGATGTTCAGGCACGCAGGCAATCACCTCGTAACGATGGCCGTCGTCGCACTGGACAGCGAGCACGTCCGGAGTGAGGCTCATGCGTGCGGTGCCGCGCCGAAGTGATCGAGCACCAGCACTTCGCTGCGGCCGGGGGCGTAGCCCCTCTGCAGCCCGCGCGCGACATAGTCGATGCCGGCCTCGCAGGCATTGGCCAGGCTCAGGCCGTTGCACAGCTGCGCGGCGATGGCCGAGGCCAGCGTGCAGCCGGTGCCGTGCGCATCCAGCGGCAGGCGGGCGTGGATGAACTCTTCGCTGCTGACGCCATCGAAGTAGCGGTCGACCACGCGATTGCCCTCATGCAGATGGCCGCCCTTGAGTAGAACGGCACCCGCACCGAGGTCGAGCAGGGCGCTGGCGGCCTGCTCGGCATCATTGCCGTTGCTGATTTTCCGGCCGACCAGCAGCTCTGCTTCCGGTGTGTTCGGGGTGATCAGCGTGGCCAGCGGGATCAACCGCTCACGCATGGCCTGCAGTGCGCTGTCCTCCAGCAGGCGTGCGCCGCTGGTGGCGACCATCACCGGGTCCAGCACCACGTGCGGCGGGCGATGGCGCTGCAGTGCGTCGGCAACGACGTTGATCACCTCCGCGTTGGCCAGCATGCCGAGCTTCACCGCGTGGATATCGAAATCGTCGAAGCAGGCCTCCAGCTGCGCACGCAGGAAGTCGATCGGCGGCACGTGCACGGCGATCACGCCGCGGGTGTTCTGTGCGGTCAGCGCGGCGATCGCCGAGAGGCCATGCACACGATGTGCAGCGAACGCCTTCAGGTCGGCCTGGATTCCAGCACCACCGCCGGAGTCGGAGCCGGCGATGGTGAGGGCGGATACGGGAGTGGTCGGGCTCATCCAGCGATTGTGCCGTGGTCCCGCTGGGGAAGGTAGATCCACGCCATGCGTGGATGCGCTTCAACTCAATGCCGCCAGCGCGCCCACTGCTGGTACACCACGTAGCCCAGCCCGGTCAGGCCGGTCAGCAGCGCGGGGGCGAGCAGGGCATCGTATTGCCAGCGCACGAACAACCAGGCGCCGAGGATGCCACCGGCAAGGAAGCCGCTGATGATCAGGCCACTGAGGGTCAGCCGGCGAACCTGCAGCGGCAGGCCGCGCAGCAGGTGGCCGAGGCCGATGCCGAGGTCGGTGAACATGCCGCTGAGGTGGGTAGTGCGCACCACTGCGCCGCTGAAGGTGGTGGCCAGCGCATTCTGCAGGCCGCAGGCCATGGCGGCGGCCAGCGCGCCCCAGATCTGGTGCTGTTCAAACAGCGGAATGGCCACCAGCAGCAGCGCCGATTCCAGCGCCAGCGCGACGCCGTAACGACGCCCCAGCTGCAGGGCGCTGTCCTGGATCAACAGGCCGCTGAGCATTGCGCCCAGCGAGAAGGCGATCAACAGCCCCCACAGGTGCCCGACCGCACGCCAGTCACCCTGGGCCAGCGCCATGCCCAGCTGGCTGGTGCTGCCGGTCATGTGGCTGACCGCCTGGTGCTCGAAACCCAGAAAACCGACCACGTTGACCATGCCGGCCACGCACGAGAGCGCGACCGCACCGATCCAGACCCAGGTGGGCAGGCGTATTCCCATCGGCAGGGCCGCTCAGGGTCCGCCGAAGCCGCCGTTGAACTGCAGCTCGCTGAAGGTATTGCTGGCCGGGTCGAACACGGCGCCCCAGAACTGTGTGCCGCCATCGCAGACGCGGATCGCTTCGCGGGCCGGATTGATGCCGCTGTCGTCAGGCAGGTGGAAGGCGTTGATGTAGATCAGCCGCTTGCCGGCACTTTCGATGCCGACGTACTGGCGATCAAAGTCCAGCACTTTCGGCACCTGCGCCTCCAGCGAGGACAGCTTCGCTTCCAGCTGATCGATCTGTTGCCGGCTGGGTGCCCAGTAGCCGCTGACCCGCCCGGCCTCGCGGCCGGGGCTGGGGCGCGAGCAGGTGTCGAGCACCTGCGCGGCGATGATCGGGCGGGTGACCACCCAGGACTGTCCGGTACGCTCGGCGGTCGGCACGCTGGCCGGGCCGCGCGTGGTGGTGCAGGCACCCAGCACGGCTGCGAGGGCGATCGCAGCCGTGGGCATCAGCAGGCGGGCGCAGCGGCTCACAACACCTCCGAAGCGTAATCGGCCAGGCGCGAACGCTCGCCACGGCGCAGGGTGATGTGCGCGCTGTGCGGCCAGTTCTTGAAGCGATCCACCGCATAGGTCAGGCCCGAGGTGGTCTCGGTCAGGTACGGGGTGTCGATCTGCTCGACGTTGCCCAGGCAGACGATCTTGGTGCCCGGGCCGGCACGGGTGATCAGTGTCTTCATCTGCTTCGGGGTGAGGTTCTGCGCCTCGTCCAGGATCAGGTAGCGCGACAGGAAGGTGCGGCCGCGCATGAAGTTCATCGAGCGGATCTTGATGCGGCTGGCGAGCAGGTCGTTGGTCGCCTGGCGGCCCCAGGTGCCGCCTTCCTGGTTGTGCGTCAGCACTTCCAGATTGTCGGTCAGCGCGCCCATCCACGGTGTCATCTTCTCTTCCTCGGTGCCGGGCAGGAAGCCGATGTCCTCGCCGACGCTGACCGTGGCGCGGGTCATGATGATCTCGCGGTAGCGCTGCTGGTCCATCGTCTGCGCCAGGCCGGCAGCCAGTGCCAACAGGGTCTTGCCGGTGCCGGCGGTGCCGAGCAGGGTGACGAAGTCGATCTCCGGATCCATCAGCGCGTTGAGCGCGAAGTTCTGCTCGCGGTTGCGTGCACTGATGCCCCACACGGCATGGCTGCCATGGCGGAAATCGTCGACCAGCGACAGCACCACCTTGCCGTCGCCGACCACGCGGCTGACGCGCAGCTCGACTTCATCTTCGCCGGGCAGGTAGACGTACTGGTTCGGGTACCACTCCTCGCCGTCCTGGGCCTGGATTTCGTAATGGGTACGGCCCTTGTCGCTCCAGCTGCGCAGGTCTTCACCGTGGCGCTTCCAGAAGTCTTCCGGCAGCTCGGTGGCGCCGGTGTAGAGCAGGCTGAAATCGTCCAGCGCGCGATCGTTCTCGTAGTCCTCGGACACGATGCCGGCGATCGCCGCCTTGATCCGCAGGTTGATGTCCTTGGAAACGAACACCACCGGCAGGTCCGGGGTTTCTTCCTTCAGCGCCAGGATCGCGCCGAGAATGGCGTTGTCCGGGATCACCTTGCCGAAGCTCTTGCCGGCGTCGAAATGGCTGGTCTGGAAGCGCAGCTTGCCGGCGCTCTGCTTGCCCCGCAGCTGCAGCCCATTGGGGCGCTGCAGCGGAATGCCGTCGGCCAGGTTGTCCAGGCCGGACGCCTGCACCAGCTCGTTGAGGAAGCGGCTCACCTGGCGGGCATTGCGGCTCGCTTCGGACGTGCCCTTCTTGCCGTTGTCCAGCTCCTCGATCACCTGCATGGGCAGGTAAACGTCGTGCTCCTCGAATTTGAACAGCGCGGTGGGATCGTGCATCAGCACGTTGGTATCCAGCACGTAGATGCGCTTGCCTCGGGTCATCGTCGATTCCTGGTTACGGACAGGGAAAAACCATCACGGCCTGCCGCAGGGCAGGGTGATGGCAGACACAGTAGGCAGTGGGACTCACTTGGACTGGGAGGCCTTCAGTTCGGCGAGAACGGCATCGGCATGGCCGGCAACCTTGACCTTGCGCCAGGACTGCACGATGCGGCTGTCGGGGGAAATCAGGAAGGTGCTGCGCTCGATGCCACGTACCTGCTTGCCGTACATGTTCTTCATCTTGATCACGCCGAAGGCGCTGCACAGCGCTTCGTCGCCATCACTGACCAGCGGGAAGTTGAAGCCCTGCTTGGCGCAGAAGTTGTCGTGCGACTTCACCGAATCGCGCGAGACACCGAGCACGACCGCACCGGCCTTCTTGAACGCCGGCAGCCGCGCGTTGAAGTCGATGCCTTCGGTGGTGCAGCCGGGGGTGCTGTCCTTGGGATAGAAGTACAGCACCAGCCAGTGGCCGGCGTAATCGCCGAGAGTGGCCTGGTCGCCACCGGACAGGGCCAGCGGCAGGGAGAGGGTGGTGCTGTCCAGGGTGTCGCCGTTGTTCATGAGGTCCTTCTGTCGAGCCTGGGTTCTTTCTACGACAATTGCATGAAACGCCACGCGCCCGTGAGGGACGCGCGAAAAATCAGGAATTCATTCAGAACTTCATCGGGTCCATGATCGCGTCCAGGTTCAGGTGGTCGCAGAACTCAAGGAAATCGTCGCGCAGCGCGGCGATGTGCATGTTGGCCGGCACGCCGATGGTCACCTGCGCACTGAACATTTCCGCACCGGTCTGCATGGCGCGGTAGCGGGTGCTCTGCAGGTTCTCGATGGTGATGCCCTGGCGGTCGAAGAAATCGGCCAGCTGGAACAGGATGCCTGGCTTGTCGGCGGCGATCACTTCGACGATGTACGGCAGCAGGTTGGACTGCGCCTGCTTGGCAGCGGTGCGGTACCAGACCAGCTTCAGGCCTTCCTCGCGCTCCAGCCGGGTCAGCATCGCTTCCAGCTTGGCCACCGAGTCCCAGGAGCCGGTGGCCAGGGCGGTGACCGAGACATCGCGGCCGACCGTGGCCAGGCGCGCGTCCACCAGGTTGCAGCCGCTGTCGGCAATGCGGCGGGTGACGGACAGCAGGGGAGACTCCGGATGCGTCGTATAGGCGTTGATCAGGAGGTGGTTTTCGCTCGGCGCGGGGCGCGGGGTGGTGTCGGTCAAGGCGATTCCGGGTAATGCATGCGTTAGTCTGAATGCCCGCCAGAGGCGGGGATCCACCGGTGTCCAGCATACTTGCCCGTGCTTTCGCGCCGCAAGTAACATTCAGGTCGCCCCCGGCCTTTCGTGGCGGGCGTTTTCCCTTCCCAGCCAAGAGCAGCACGTCCTTGTCCCTTTCCGGCCTCATCACCGCGCTGGCGACCCCGTTCCGGGCCGACGGCGCCCTCGATCCCGACGGTTGGCAGCGCCTGCTGCACCTGCAACTGGAAGGAGGCGTCCATGGCGTTGTCGTAGCCGGCTCGACCGGTGAAGCGGCGACCCTCACCGATGCCGAGTACGACCAGCTGCTGGCCAGCGCGGTCGAGCGCATCGGTGGCCGCATCCCGGTCATGGCCGGTACCGGCCTGTCGGGTACGGCCAAAACCATCGAACAGACCCGCCGCGCTGCCGCACTGGGTGCCAGCCATGCGCTGGTGGTCACCCCGCCGTACGTGCGGCCGACCCAGGCCGGCCTGATCGCGCACTACCGCGCGGTTGCCGACCAGGGCGGGTTGCCGGTCGTGCTGTACAACGTGCCCGGCCGCACCGGTTGCGACATCCAGCCGGAGACCGTGGCCGAACTGGCCGGCCATCCCAACATTGTCGGCATCAAGGAAGCGGTGGGCGACACCGGCCGGGTGCAGGCGCTGCTGGCGCTGCGCAGCCCGCGGTTCGCGGTGCTCAGTGGCGATGACGGCACGGCCGCGCGCTCGATCCAGGCCGGTATCGACGGCCTGATATCGGTCGGCTCCAACGTGCTGCCCGGCGCCTATCGCCGCATGTGCGAGCTGGCCGCCGCCCATGACCACGAAGCCACCGGGTCGTGGGATGCGCGCCTGCAGCCATTCCACGACTTCTGCGGTGTCGAGCCGAACCCGATTCCGGTCAAGGCGCTGCTGCGCCGCATCGGCATCGGCCACGACCTGCGCCTGCCGCTGCTGCCGCTGTCGGCGGCGCATCATCCGGCTGCCGACCATCTTGCCGGCGACATCGCCGCCCTCGAAGCCCTTTCCAGCCACTGACCTTTCGTCTTGGTCTGACCCAGGAGATTCACATGCGTCAATCCGTTTCCACCGTCCGCGTGCTGTCCTACGCTCTGCTTGCTGTAGCTGTCGCGGCCGGCACCACCGGTTGCTTCAAGCGTGGCGTCAAGGGCGACTACGCCCTGGCCCCGGAAATGCGTCCGCTGGAAGTGCCGCCGGACCTGAACCTGCCCAACGCCACCTCCGACAACAAGGTGCCGACGCTGGCTTCGGCGACCAAGCCGGCGGCGCCGGTGGCTGCGGCCCCGGCCGTGGGCAATACCGGTTTCACCATCGCCGGCGGCAAGGACGAGGCTTTCGCCAAGGTCGGCACCGCGCTGGAAGGCGTGGAAGGCGTGACCATCGCCAGCCGCGCGCAGCTGCTGGGCTCGTACGACGTGGCCTACGAAGGCAGCAACTTCCTGGTCCGCGTGGTTGCGGTCGATGCCGGCGCCTACATCTCCGCGGTCGATCCGCGTGGCCTGCCGGCCACGGCCGAAGCGCCGGTCAAGCTGATTGCCGCACTGAAGGCGAAGCTGGCCCAGTAAGAGCCGCCCTGGTAGAGGCCGACCTTGGTCGGCGCTTCTGTGCCAACCAAGGTTGGCACCTACCGGATCGCGCGGTTGGCATCTGCCGAAGAACAGAAAAGGGCGCCCTCGGCGCCCTTTTTCGTTGCCGCAGTGAGCGCTTCTCAGCGCTCCAGCAGCTTCAGCTTGTCCGGCTTGCCGTCCCATTCGCCGGCGTCGGCGGGCGGGTCCTTGCGCACGGTCAGCACCGGCCATTCCTTTGCCAGTTCGGCATTGAGGGCGACGAAGCCTTCCTGCCCGGCGGGGACATCGTCCTCCGGGAAGATCGCGTTGACCGGGCACTCCGGCTCGCAGAGAGTGCAGTCGATGCACTCATCCGGGTCGATCACCAGGAAGTTCGGGCCTTCGTGGAAGCAATCCACGGGGCACACTTCCACGCAATCGGTGTGTTTGCACTTGATGCAGTTTTCGGTGACGACAAAGGGCATGGGCTGGGGGTGGATCGATTCCTGAACCTGACAATTCTAGAACAGGTTGGCCCCCGGTGTCGGCGCGGGACGGAAAACGGGCGCCTGGCAGGCGCGACCGCTGCGGCCATTGGCGGCACGGCCGAGCCTGTGCGACGCTGCGGGCCATCGGCCGCAGGGGTGGCCGAATTCCCTTTCCAGCAGGATCGTCCATGTCCCAAGTCCAGACCGGCACCGCCCCGCACGGCGGTGAGAACACCGCGTTCATCGTCCTGATCAGTTGCGTGGCCACCCTCGGTGGATTCCTGTTCGGTTTCGACAGTGGTGTCATCAATGGCACGGTCGATGGCCTGCGCCAGGCCTTCAACTCCAGCGAAGCGGCACTGGGTTTCGAAGTTGCTTCGATGCTGCTGGGCTGCGCGATCGGCGCCTTCCTGGCCGGCTGGCTGGGGGATCGCCTGGGGCGCCGCGGCGTACTGATCGTCTCGGCATTGATGTTCCTGGTCTCGGCGCTGGGCGCCGGCGCCGCCCATGCCTCCTGGCTGTTCATCGCCGCGCGCGTGCTCGGCGGCTTTGCCGTGGGTGCAGCCAGCGTGATGTCGCCGGCCTACATTGCCGAAGTGGCCTCGGCACGCTATCGCGGCCGCCTGGCCACGGTGCAGCAGATGGCCATCATCTGCGGGCTGTTCGCCGCCTTCCTCAGCAACTACCTGCTGGCCCGCGCAGCCGGCGCGTCAACCGAGCCCCTGTGGCTGGGCCACGAGGCCTGGCGCTGGATGTTCTGGATGCAGGCGCTGCCGTCCGGGCTGTTCCTGCTGCTGTTGCTGGTGATTCCGGAGAGCCCGCGCTTCCTGGTGCTGAAGGGGCGGCAGGCGCAGGCGAGGGCGGTGCTGTCGCGGCTGTACGGCGACGGCGCGGCGGCGGCCAAGCAGGCCGAGATCGAAGCCAGCCTGGCGCACGACCAGCACAAGCCGCGCTTTGGTGATCTGCGCGACAAGGCCACCGGCCGGCTGCGCCCGATCCTCTGGGTCGGCATCGGTTTGGCCATGTTCCAGCAGCTGGTCGGCATCAACGTGGTGTTCTACTACGGGGCAGTGCTGTGGCAGGCGGTCGGTTTCTCGGAAAGCGATGCACTGCTGATCAACGTGCTGTCGGGTGCACTGAGCATCGGGGCCTGCCTGCTGACCGTGCTGCTGATCGACCGCATCGGCCGCAAGCCGCTGCTGTGGGTCGGTTCAGTCGGTATGTCGGTGGCGCTGGTGCTGATGGTGGTGGCCTTTGCCAGTGGCAGCCTGGCCGAGGGCCGCCTGCAGCTGTCCGACGGCATGGGCCGGTTGGCGCTGGTCGCGGCCAACGTCTACGTGGTGTTCTTCAACATGTCGTGGGGCCCGGTGATGTGGGTGATGCTGGGCGAGATGTTCCCGAACCAGATCCGCGGCCCGGCACTGGCAGTGGCCGGCGCGGCACAGTGGACCTCGAACTTCGCGATCACCGTGACCTTCCCGATGCTGCTGGCCGGCATCGGCCTGGCCGGGGCCTACGGCATCTATACGGTCGCAGCGATCCTCTCGATCTTCTTCGTCGTCCGCCACGTGCGCGAGACCAAGGGCAAGGAACTGGAGCAGATGGAAGGCTGACGGCGACTGGCTTCGGTTGCGTTCCGTTGGCGCCTGCTTGTCCAGAGTGTGAGGGGGCAGGCCGCCCTCTCCAGGACACGCAAGAGCCCATCCATGGTGCTCGATGGCGCCATCCATGGCGCCAACGGTCCTGGAGAGGGCGGCCTGCCCCCTCCTGACAGTTTCATGGTGCGTGCGGATGGGACGAAGCGCTGGTCGGTTGTTGCCGCAGCTCGCGGGAAACCGTCCAGAGTCGGTGGGGTCACCCAGGGCAGGACCGTTGGCGCCATGGATGGCGCCATCGAGCCCCCATGGATGGGTTCACGGCGTGTCCTGCCCTGGGTGACCCACCGGCTCAAGCCGATCGCCGGCAGGCGCCAAAGCGACCAAACCGACCGATGCCAATGCAAACCCCGGAAAACAGAAAAGCCCGCACGAGGCGGGCTTTTTCGGTTCCTGCTGCGGCGACTGGCGCTCCCTAGGGGACTCGAACCCCTGTTTTAGCCTTGAGAGGGCCACGTCCTAACCACTAGACGAAGGGAGCGTAACTGTGTCGCTGCCGAGGCAGGAGCGCTAGTATATGCACCTCGATGCCATTGGGCAATCCCGAAACTTCAACCGGAAGCGCCAACATCATTTCCTCTGCTACATCACCGTTCAGCCTGCGCGTCATCCCGCGCGACCAGCACACGATCTCCCGCAAGGACATCAGCCCGAACGCCCTGCGCGTGCTTTATCGCCTGCGCGATGCCGGCTTCGGCGCCTATCTTGTCGGCGGCGCGGTGCGTGACCTGCTGGTCAATGGCCAACCCAAGGATTTCGACGTGGCCACCGACGCCACGCCCGAACAGGTCAAGCAGTTGTTCCGCAACTGCCGCCTGATCGGCCGCCGCTTCCGCCTGGCCCACGTGGTATTCGGCCGCGAGATCATCGAAGTGGCCACCTTCCGTGCCAACAGCGATGACGGCAGTGGCGACCGCGAGATGGAAAACGGCATGCTCGTGCGCGACAACGTGTACGGCTCCATCGAAGACGATGCCGTCCGCCGCGACTTCACCTGCAACGCCCTGTATTACGCCATCGAGGACTTCTCGGTGCGTGACTACACCGGCGGCTTCGAAGACGTGCAGGCGCGGCTGATGAAACTGATCGGCGACCCGGTGCAGCGTTACCAGGAGGACCCGGTGCGCATGCTGCGCGCCGTGCGCCTGGCCGCCAAGCTCGGCTTCCAGATCGAAGAGGGCACCGCCGCTCCGATCCCGCAGCTGGCCGGCCTGCTCAACGAAGCGGCTCCGGCGCGCCTGTTCGAGGAAGTGCTCAAGCTGTTCCTGTCCGGGCATGGCGTGGCCAGCTTCGAAGGCCTGGAGCGCTACGGCCTGCTGGATGTGTTGTTCCCGGAAAGCGCCAAGGCGCTCAAGTCCAACCGCACCGGCGCGCTGCGCCGCATGCTGGTCGAGGGCCTGGCCAACACCGATGCGCGCGTGGCCAACGACGAGCCGGTCTCGCCGGCGTTCCTGTTCGCGCTGCTGCTGTGGCCGGCCTACTGCCGCGCGCAGGCGACCCTGCTCAAGCAGGGCGTGGCACCGGAAGAGGCACAGCGGCGTGCCGCCGACCGTGTGACCGTGCAGCAGCTGAGCACCATCGCGCTGCCGCGCCGCTTCTCGCTGCCGATGCAGGAGATCTGGCTGCTGCAGTCGCGCTTCGGCTCGCGCCAGCGCAAGCGCGTGTTCCGCACCCTGACCCATCCGCGTTTCCGTGCTGCGTTCGACTTCCTCAGCCTGCGCCAGGTGGCTTCGGCCGAGCACGCCGCCGATGTCGAGTTCTGGCGCGAGGCACAGGCGCAGTCCGGCCGCGAACTGGAATCGTCGCTGGATGCGATGCACAGCGACGAGGGGGATGACGAAAGCGGGGCGCCGCGCAAGCGCCGCCGTCGCCGCCGTCGCCCGGGTGCCGCGGCCGGTGCGGCGGGCGAGTAAGCGATGACCCTTGCCTGGATCGGCCTCGGCGCCAACCTCGGCGACGCGGCCGAGACCGTCGGTGCGGCGATTGCCGCGCTGGACGGGCTGCCCGGGACCCGCCTGCGGCAGGCCTCGCGCCTGTATGCCACCCCGGCCTGGGGCAACCAGGACCAGCCGCCGTTCGTCAATGCGGTGGCGGCCGTCGATACCGAGCTGCCGGCTGGCGAACTGTTGCAGGCGATGCTGGCGCTGGAGCAGCGCTTCGGTCGCGTGCGCGACCCTGCGGTGCACTGGGGCCCGCGCGCGCTGGACCTGGACCTGCTGCTGTACGGCGTGCAGGAACTCGACCAGCCCGGGCTGCAGGTGCCACACCCGTACCTGCACGAGCGTGCGTTCGTGTTGGTGCCACTGGCCGAAATCGCACCGGATCTGGCCATTCCCGGCCATGGGCGCGTGCGGGATGCAGTGATGCGGGTGGATGCCTGCGGGATCGCGCCGATAGAGTGATAATGCCCGGGTTATCTCCCCCGGTTATCAGCACATGAGCACCCACGCAGACAGCAAGCCCTGGACCGTTCCCGCCCTGGCCGAGGCCAAGCGCAATGGCCAGAAGCTGGTCATGTTGACCGCCTACGACGCCGGCTTTGCCCGCACTTTCGACGCAAACGGCGTTGACCTGATCCTGATCGGCGACTCGCTGGGCATGGTCGTGCAGGGCCATGATTCGACCCTGCCGGTGACCGTGGCCGACATGGTCTACCACACCCGCGCCGTGGCCCGCGTGCTGCAGCGTGCGCTGCTGGTGGCCGATCTGCCGTTTGGCGCCGACGCCACCCCCGAACGCGCGCTGGATGCCTCGCTGCAGCTGCTGCAGGCTGGCGCCGAGATGGTCAAGATCGAAGGTGCCGGCTTCAAGGTCGACATCATCCGTTACCTGGTCGAGCGCGAGATCCCGGTCTGCGCGCATCTGGGCCTGACCCCGCAGTCGGTGCTGCGCCTGGGTGGCTTCAAGATCCAGGGCCGAGGCGATGCCGCGCGCCAGCTGGTGGAAGATGCCAGGGCCGTGGCCGCCGCAGGTGCCAGCATCATGGTGCTCGAATGCGTGCCGACCCCGGTCGCTGCCGAGGTCACGGCGGCGGTGGACGTGCCGACCATCGGCATCGGTGCCGGCCCGCAGTGCGATGGCCAGGTGCTGGTACTGCATGATTTCCTCGGCCTGGACAGCGGTCATCGCCGCCCGAAGTTCGTCAAGGATTTCCTTGCCGAAGGCGGTTCGGTGGCCGGTGCCACCCGCGCCTATGCCGACGCCGTGCGCGGCGGCAGCTTCCCTGACGAACAGCACGCCTACGCCCAATGATCCAGACCTTCAACGAGCTTGGCGCACTGCGCGAGCAGATCGGCCAGTGGAAGCGCGAAGGCCTGCGCGTGGCATTGGTGCCGACCATGGGCAACCTGCATGGCGGCCATCATTCGCTGGTGACCCTGGCGCGCCAGTACGCCGACAGGGTGGTGGCGAGCATCTTCGTCAATCCGACCCAGTTCGGCCCCAATGAAGACTTCAGTCGCTACCCGCGCACGCCCGAGGCCGATGTGGCCGGGCTGGAGCAGGTCGGCTGCGATGCCGTGTGGCTGCCCAGCGTGGAGGCGATGTACCCGCTGGGCGTGGACAAGACCACGCAGATGCACGCCCCGGGCGTGAGCGAAGTGCTGGAGGGTGCCAGCCGCCCGGGCCACTTCGACGGCGTGTGCACGGTGGTGGCACGCCTGTTCCTGCAGGTGCAGCCGGATGTGGCGGTGTTCGGCCGCAAGGACTACCAGCAGCTGGCCGTGATCAGGCAGATGGTGGCGGAGTTGTCGTTCCCGATCCAGATCGTCGGCGCGGAGATCGTGCGCGACGAGGATGGCCTGGCCAAGAGTTCGCGCAACCAGTACCTGAGCGCCGAACAGCGCCCGGTCGCGACGACCCTTCACCGCACCCTGCTGGGCATGCGCGAAGGCTATGTGGCTGGCCAGTCGCGTGCGCAGATCGAGGCCGATGCGACGGCCGCGCTGCAGACGGCTGGTTTCCAGGTCGACTACGCGGTGCTGCGTACCCCGGAGCTGGCCGAGCCGACCTTCGACGGCGGTGGCCGCGTGGCGCTTATTGCCGCGCGCCTGGGCAGCACCCGGCTGATCGACAACCTGGAGTTCTGAGCCGCATGTGGCTCCGGGGCGCCCGCAACGGGCGCCTCCCGCCTTCCCACGGACGGGAGACAGCACATGAAGATTCCTGCCACTGATGCCGGCCGCCTTGCCCAGGCCTCGATCCTGGCGGTGCTGGCTGCCGGCATGCTGCCGGCCCAGCTGGTGGGCGGCCTGTTGTTCGCAGTCGAATTCAGGCGCACACCGCTACCGGCGCTCAACGGCGCCGGACTGATGTTCGTGCTGGCCGCCTGCGGTGCCATTGCCGTGCTGCTGCCGATGGCGCTGTTCCAGCAGTCTCAGTATCGCCTGCGCCGGGGCCGCTTCGTGTGGGTCGGCTTCGGGCTGGCGGCGCTGGTCATGGCCATCTGTACCTGGCCGGGTGAGGACAGCGGTCCGCTGCTGCAGCGCCTGCGTTACGTCGACACCTTCGATGTGGTCGGCTATGGCCTGCTGGTGCTGGCTGCAGGGGGCCTCGGCGGGGTCGCCGGGCTGGCCTTCCACACCGTGTTCCGCCTGTCCATGGTCGGCACCGCCAGTGCGATCCCGGCAACCCCGCCGCGGGAGGACGCCTGAACGGCCTTCAGCGTCCTGCCACGGGCCCCTGACGATGGCCAAGCGGGTGCTAGAATCCGCTCTTTCCTTTGCCGTTGCAGCGCCCCCATGCACCTGTCCCTGCTCAAGACCAAGATCCACCGCGCCACCGTCACCCATTCCGAGCTGAACTACGAAGGCTCGATCGCCATCGACGACAACCTGCTGGCTGCCACCGGCATCCGCGAGTTCGAGCAGGTGCACATCTGGGACGTGACCAACGGTGCGCGCTTCTCGACCTATGCCATCCGCGCCGAAGCCGGCAGCGGCGTTGTCTCGCTCAACGGTGGCGCCGCGCGCCACGTGCAGGTCGGTGACATCATCATCATCGCCGCGTTCGCCAGCATGACCGAGCAGGAAGCCGACAGCTTCAAGCCGAAGCTGGTGTACGTTGATGGCAACAACCAGATTACCCACACCAACGACACGATCCCGACCCAGGCCGCATGACAACGAACAACGGATTCGACTCGCTGCATTCCCACGCCCAGCGCCTGAAGGGCGCAAGCATTCCCAGCCTGCTCGTCGCCGAACCCGGCCGCGTCCAGGACCTGGCGCTGCGGGTCGGTCCGTTGTACGTCAACTTCGCCCGGCAGAAATACGATGCCGCGGCGCTGCAGGCGTTGCTGGCACTGGCCGCCGAGCGTGATGTCGGCGGTGCCATCAACCGCTTGTTCCGTGGCGAGCAGGTCAACCTGACCGAAGGCCGCGCTGCCCTGCATACCGCACTGCGTGGTGACGTGGTCGATGCGCCGGTGGCGGCCGAGGCCTATGCCACTGCGCGCGGAATCCGCCAGCGCATGGGCGTGCTGGTGCGTGCGCTGGAAGACAGCGGCGTGACCGATGTGGTCAGCGTCGGCATCGGTGGTTCCGATCTCGGCCCGCGCCTGGTGGCCGATGCGCTGCGCCCGGTCAGCGGCGCGCGCCTGCGCGTGCATTTCGTGTCGAACGTGGATGGCGCCGCCATGCAGCGCACGCTGGCCACGCTGGATCCGGCCAAGACCGCCGGCATCCTGATCTCCAAGACCTTCGGTACCCAGGAAACCCTGCTCAACGGCCAGATCCTGCACGACTGGCTCGGCGGCAGTGAACGCCTGTATGCCGTCAGCGCCAATCCGGAACGTGCCGCCAAGGCATTCGCGATCGCTGCCGATCGCGTGCTGCCGATGTGGGACTGGGTGGGGGGCCGTTATTCGCTGTGGTCGGCGGTCGGTTTCCCGATCGCGCTGGCGATCGGCTTCGAGCGTTTCGAGCAGCTGTTGGAAGGCGCGGCGCAGATGGATGCGCATGCGCTGGACGCGCCGCTGGAGCGCAACCTGCCGGTGCTGCACGGCCTGACCGACATCTGGAACCGCAACCTGCTGGGCTATGCCACGCATGCGGTGATGACCTACGACCAGCGCCTGGCGCTGCTGCCGGCCTACCTGCAGCAGCTGGTGATGGAGAGCCTGGGCAAGCGCGTGCAGCGCGATGGCCAGCCGGTCACCACCGACACCGTGCCGGTGTGGTGGGGCGGGGCGGGCACCGATGTGCAGCACAGCTTCTTCCAGGCGCTGCACCAGGGCACCAGCATCGTGCCGGCCGATTTCATCGGCTGCGTGCACAGCGATGATCCCTACACGGTCAATCATCAGGCCCTGCTGGCCAACCTGCTGGCGCAGACCGAGGCGCTGGCCAATGGCCAGGGCAGCGACGATCCACACCGCGATTACCCGGGCGGCCGTCCGAGCACGCTGATCCTGCTTGATGCACTCACCCCGCAGGCACTGGGTGCGCTGATCTCGATGTATGAGCACGCCGTGTACGTGCAATCGGTGATCTGGAACATCAACGCCTTCGACCAGTTCGGTGTCGAGCTGGGCAAGCAGCTGGCCAGTGGCCTGCTGCCGGCGTTGCAGGGTGAGGACGTGGCGATCGCCGATCCGATGACCCGCGAGATTCTTGCGCAGCTGAAGCGCTGAGCCTGCCCTGGAGGTGCCGGCCACCGGCCGGCCATCCCTGCATTCCACATCCTGGCCATGCACGCGTCCTTCCGTGTTGCGCGTGCCGTGCATCCGCGTGCCTGCCGCAGCGCAGCTTGACGCCGCATCGAATGCCGATGCAGTGTGCACGGGCGGCAGTACCTGTCATCCAGTATCGCTCGCAGCATGAAGTTGATGCCAGGGACTGGCCGTATCCGAAGGAACGTGGAATCGATCCACGTTCTCAACGCCTCATGTTGTGAATGACAGGAGATTGCGAATGGATCTGAATGACGATGTTGTGTCCGGCTGGCTCAACGGCTCGGACGATGTGGATGGGTGCGCCAACCCCGCCGGTTCGCTGTTCATCTATGGCGCTGCGGCCACCGAGTCCGCGCTCACGTCGGCCTCCGACACCCTGATCACCGGTGGTGGTACCGAGTGCACCACCACGATGTCGGTGGTCAATCACTGCCTGTGCTGTTGATGTAGCCCGAGCCGGCACGTAGCGGCTTGCGCTGCGTGCCGGCCACTGGAACAGACTCTGGACACTTTGCAGGGGGCGTAATGACCGCTTCTCCGGCTGCGGCCGTGTTTGCGCGCATCACCGAACATTTCCTTGCCGATGCGCGCGCCGCGTTGGCCGCTGGCCTGCATGACCCCGCTATCGACCTGCGGCCGGACGAACGCAAGCTGCTGCACGAGCAGGGCGATGCGGCGCTTCGTGAGCATGCCCAGCTCAAGCTCAATCGCGTGCTGCTGCTGGAGCTGCATGCCGCCGCACGTGGCGGTGACATCGGCCCGCTTGACAGCGCCGGGGCGCTGCATGAATTCATGGCGCTCGCCACCAGCGAGGGCTTCCAGCAGCATCTGCAGCGACGCTACCCGGTGCTGTTGCCGCGGCTGTCGCGCATGCTCGAAGGGCAATGTGCGGCCGTGGTGGAGCTGGCCGCGCGCATTGGTAGCGATCGCGCGCTGCTGACGGAGCTGCTCGACCGGCCGGCAGGCGCGTTGCGTGCCGTCTCGCTGGGGCGGGGTGACCTGCATGGCGGCGGCCGCACCGTGGCGCGGCTGCAGTTCGACGGCGGCACGCTGATGTACAAGCCGCGCTCGCTGCGCATCGATGCCACGCTCGATGGCCTGCTTGCCGCAGTCTTTGGCGAAGGCGCTGGCCGGGTACGCGTGCCCCGCGTGGTTGATCGTGGCAGCCACGGCTGGGCCGCATTCGCGGCGCACCGCTATTGTTCCGGTGATGAAGAGCTGCGTGCCTATTACCGCGGCCTCGGTCACTGGCTGGCCATCCTGCGCCTGGTCGGGGGTACCGACATCCATCTTGAGAACCTGATTGCAGTCGGGCCGGTGCCGGTGGTGGTCGACGCCGAAAGTGTGTTTTCGCGCGTCATCGACGTCGAACCCTCAGGCTTGGGCGATGCCTACGACACGGCCGTCAAACTGATGCGCAATTCCGTGCTGCGCACCGGTATCGTGCCGTTCCGCACCACCGGCCTCGGCATGGAAGGCGTGGACCTGTCCGCGGCCGGCGCGCTGCCGGGCGAGCAGCCACGGGTGCAGGTGCCGGTGATCATCGAAGACGGGACCGCGCCGGCGCGGCTGGGCCTGGTCGAGGCGGAGGTCGCCATCGCACAGAACCATCCGAGCCCGCAGCCGGATGTCTCGCTGTACTGGGACCACATCAGCGAAGGCTTCGTCGACGCCAGTGGGCGCCTGCGCGCGCTGGATGCGAAGGGCGAGCTGATGCCGTTGCTGGCAGGGTTCGAAGGGTGCCAGGTGCGGGATGTGCGGCGGCCGACCATGGCCTATGCCGAGCTCGGGCGGATGCTCTGGCATCCGGCGTCGCTGCACAACGAATCCCAGGCAGTCGAACGTGCCGTCGACCTGCTGGTAAGGAACGCGGCGGTATCACCGGCTGCACCTTCGGACCTGGACACCGTGCGCGGCGAGGTGGATGACCTGCGCTACGGAGACATTCCGATCTTCGCATCGCTGCTGGATGGGCCACGCATCCATTCGATCGTCGCCAACTGGCGCGCGATGCGCATCGATCTGGAAGACGTGACCATCCGCAGCACGCTGGTGGCCACCGACCTGAACCAGCATGCGCTGGCGCGTGCAGAGGCCCGCTCCGGCTACAGCTATGCGGCACGGCAGCCGCACGCCGACGCGCTGGATGCGCGTCGGCGCGCACTCGCGGCGCGCGCGGTGGAGAACCTGCTGCGACTGGCCGTGCACGGTGAAGACGGCTCGATGACCTGGATCACGCCCGAGGTGACCCGCAGCGGCTGGACGGTCCAACCAGTGCAGCCCGACCTGTACTTCGGCCTGGGGGGCATTGCCTTCGCGCTGGCGGCTTACCGCCGTGAAGTGGCGCAGGGGCGTGCTGATCCGGTGGCTGGCCTGGAACCGGCCATCGACGGCGCCATCGCGGTGTTCCAGACCATGTGCGAGCGCCATCCTGCCGAGATCGATGGTGGATTCGTCGGCACCGGCTCGCAGATCTGGACACTGCTGGCGTTGCACGATCTGTTGCAGCGGCCGGCACTGCTGGCGCTGGCAGAGCACTGCGCGGAAGCCGCGGAACGCCGTGGTTTCCAGGGGCCGGTGAAGTTCGAACTGATTGATGGCGTGTCCGGCATGATCCTGCCGCTGCTGGCACTGGCCGAGGCCACCGGCAGCCCGCGCTGGCTGGATCTGGCGGCCGCAGCAGGACGCCGGATGCAGGACGCGGCGATCGTTGATGCCGATGGCGCGCGCTGGCCGACGCCACAGTTCCGGGAGCCGATCGGTGGCTTTGGCCATGGTGCGATGGGCATGGGGTGGGCACTGGCACGGCTGGCACGTTCGCAGGCGGGCAGTGCGGCAGAGCGCGCTGCCTGGCGGCAACTGGCAGAAGAGGCCTTCGCGTTCCAGGCGGCATTGTTCGAGCCGCACACCGGGCACTGGCGTGACATCCATCTGCAGGACGGGCAGAAGAACTTCCCGACCTGGTGCCATGGCAGCGTCGGCATCGGACTGGCGGCCGCCGACCTGTATGCGCGTACGGGCGATCCGGCACAGCTGCGCGACATGCGCCGGGCGGTGGCCGATGCACGCGGCAAATGGGGTTTCAGCCATACCCTGTGCCACGGCGACGTGTCGACCCGGGAGCTGCTGGTGCTGGCCGCCGCGCTGGACCCGGAAGGCTGCCCCTATGCGCGGGATGATGCAGCCATCGAGATCGTGTCTTCGATCGAGGAGCACCAGGGCATGGTCGGCGGGCTGACCCGCGCGGCCTTCACCCCGGGCCTGATGATCGGGCTGGCCGGCGCGATCTATGGATTCCTGCGCATGCATCCGGCCTGCGTGCTGCCGTCGCCGCTGCTGCAGGAGACGGGGGCCGCGAGGGCGGGCGCAATGGAGCCACGTTTCAGCAGCGGGCAGGCCGCGCCGGCAGCGCTGGCGGAGGCCTGAGCCGGGAACGTCCCGCAGCGGTCAACGGGTCGGGTCGCGTTCCGGGCTCGGCCGCTTGGCCAGCTTGCGCTGCAGCGAGCGCCGGTGCATGCCGAGCAGGCGTGCGGCTGCCGAGACATTGCCGCCGGTCTCGTGCATCGCCTGCTGGATGTGTTCCCACTGCAGGCGGCTGATCGGCGTCATCGCGTCGGGCACTTCCATTTCGCCATCGTCAGCCGGGCCGTCGTCTTCCTCGCCCAATGCGCGCAGGATCATCGGTACGGTCGCCGGCTTGGGCAGGTAGTCGTCGGCACCCAGCTTGATGGCTTCCACCGCGGTGGCGATGCTGGCGTAGCCGGTCACCAGCAGGATCCGCATGTCGGCACGCAGGGCGCGCAGCGGCTGGATCAGGGCCAGGCCCGAATCGCTGCCCAGCTTCAGGTCGATCAGCGCGAACGCTGGCGGATGCTGGCGGGCCAGTGCCAGCGCGCTGGCGGCATCCTGTGCGGTCTGCGTTTCAAGCCCCTTGCGGGCCAGGCTGCGCTGCAGGGTGCGCAGGTACAGCTCGTCGTCGTCGACCAGCAGGCCCAGGGTGGAGTGGTGAAGGCTCATGGGGTGTCCTCGCGTGGGGCCAGCGGCAGGCGGAAGCCGACGCGGCTGCCGGCCCCCTGGGCCGGGCGCATCCACATCTCGCCGTCGAGGCGTTCGATGGTGGCATGGGACAGGGCCAGGCCGACGCCCATGCCCTCGCTCTTGCTGCTGCCGAACAGCTTGCCCGGCAGCACGGCGGCGCGGGCATCGAAGCCGTGGCCGTAGTCGCGGACTTCGCCGATCAGGTCGTCGCCTTCAATGCGCAGGTCCAGGTCCACGCGCGGCCGGCCGGCCTTCTCGCCGGCATCGGCGGCGTTGTTGAGCAGGACCATCAGCAGGTGGCCCACGCCCGGGTCGAGCGGCAGCCGCAGCGGCGCATCGTCGTTGCGGTGCAGGTCGATGGTCGGCCGCACCAGTCGCCATTGCTCCAGCACCTGCTGGGCGCTGGAATGGCTGCGGCCCGGCGCATCGGCCGACGCTGGTGCGGCCAGTGCCAGTACCCGTTCGCGGCACTGCACCAGCAGTTCGCGCAGGGTTTCCATATCCTCGCGCACTTCCGGCTCTTCGCTGCGCTCGGCGACGTCGTCGGCGAGCAGGGTCATCGTCGCCAATGGGGTATTCAGTTCATGCGCCACCGAGGCGGCATGGGTGGCCAGAGCGACGATGCCTTCGTTGCGTGCGAAGCGCTCGCGCAGCGCCGACAGCTCCAGCTCGCGCTGGCGCAGTGCCAATGCCAGCCGGGTCGAGAACGCCAGCACCACCGCGGCGGAGATCAGGAAGTTGGCCACCACGCCCCAGCGGTTGAGGTCCTGTGCGCGGAAGTAGCCGTCCGGCAGGGGTTGCCCGAAGATGCCGCTGCTGGCGTAGCCGAGCAGGCAGGCCAGTGCGACCGCCAGCGCCCAGCGCAGGGGCAGGGCGAATGCGGCCAGTGCGATCAGGATCAGGAACAGCGAGCTGAACGGGTTGGCCATGCCGCCGCTCCAGCCCACCATCCAGGTCAGGATGATCACGTCCACGAGGATGTGGCCGAAAGCGGTGAGGGGCGCGGTATCAGCCGCTTCCGGGCGCAGCTGGGTGTAGACGTTGAACAGGGCCAGCACCGCCACGCCGGCCCACAACGGCAGCTGCGGCAACGGCAGGCCCAGCACCCAGGTGGCCACCAGGATGGTTGCGGCCTGGCCGCCCACGGCAAGCCAGCGCAGGCTGCACAGGGTACGGAGAAACGGAGCGTCGGGACCGGTCATTCATGCCCATCGTATGCGTTCGCGGGCGCCGGTGCCTGCGACAATAGGCCGCAGCCGTGCCGCCGGCTGAATGCGAGTCACCCGGAATGCGGAGGCGGGCGGTAGAATGCGCCCATGCACGACGCCGTCACCCGCCCGACTCCTCCCTCCGATGCCACCTCCTGGCCGCGCCGCCAGACCCATGCCGTGCAGATCGGCGGGGTCACCGTAGGCGGAGGCAAGCCGGTGGTGGTGCAGTCGATGACCAACACCGACACCTCCGACGTGGCCTCCAGCGTGAAGCAGGTGGCCGAGTTGTGGCGTGCCGGTTCGGAAATGGTGCGGTTGACCGTCAATACCGTTGAAGCCGCTGCGGCGATTCCACGCATCGTCGACAAGCTGGCGATGATGGGCATCGATGTGCCGCTGATCGGTGACTTCCATTACAACGGCCACCAGCTGCTGACCGCCGAGCCCGCCTGTGCCGAAGCACTGGCCAAGTACCGTATCAACCCGGGCAACGTCGGCTTCGGCAAGAAGAAGGACCTGCAGTTCGCCCAGCTGATCGAGTTTGCGATCCGTTACAACAAGCCGGTGCGCATCGGCGCCAACTGGGGCTCGCTGGACCAGGCCCTGGCGGCGAAGCTGATGGACGAAAACAACCTGCGCGAACAGCCCTGGGACGCCGGCCGCGTGCTGCGCGAGGCGCTGATCCGTTCGGCGCTGGATTCGGCCGAGCAGGCGGTGGAGCTCGGCCTGCCGCGCGATCGCATCGTATTGTCGGCCAAGGTCAGCGGCGTGCAGGAGCTGATCGCGGTGTACCGCGACCTGGCCCAGCGGTCCGACTTCGCCCTGCACCTGGGCCTGACCGAGGCCGGCATCGGCAGCAAGGGCATCGTCGCGTCGTCGGCGGCGCTGAGCGTGCTGCTGCAGGAAGGTATCGGCGACACCATCCGCATTTCGCTGACCCCGGAACCGGGCCAGTCGCGTACGCAGGAAGTGATCGTCGCCCAGGAACTGCTGCAGACCACCGGCCAGCGCGCCTTCACGCCGCTGGTCACGGCCTGCCCGGGCTGCGGCCGCACCACGTCCGAATTCTTCCAGGAACTGGCCAAGGTGGTGCAGAACCACGTGCGCGAGAAGATGCCGCTGTGGAAGATCCACCACCCGGGGGCCGAAAACATGACCCTGGCGGTGATGGGCTGCATCGTCAACGGGCCCGGTGAGTCGCGCCACGCCAACATCGGCATCTCCCTGCCGGGTACCGGTGAGACGCCGGCGGCACCGGTCTTCGTCGATGGCGAGAAGAAGGTGACCCTGCGTGGCGACAACATCGCCCAGGAGTTCGTCGCCCTGATCGACGATTACGTCGAACACAACTATGTCCGAAGCGCCGGATAAGCCTGCGATCCTCGCTGCGCCGGAGTCGGCCTCCGGTTTCCGCCACTGGATGGCGCGCAACGCTTGGCGACTGCTGCTGCTGTTCGGTGGCGTGCTGCTGCCGTTGGCCGGCTTCGTCGCGCTGGCCGATGAAGTGCACGAGTTTGAATCGTTCCATTTCGATGCACCGCTGCTGTGGCAGATGCATGGCCTGCATTCGCCGCTGCTGGACCGCTTCTTCGTGCTCATTTCCAGGCTGGGCTACGAATGGTTCCTGATTCCAGCCGATGTGCTGATCATTGGCGTGCTGCTGGGCTACCGGCGCTGGCGCGAGGCCACCTTCGTCGCCGTCAGCTTCGTCGGCTCGGCGCTGCTGAACATGGGCAGCAAGCATTTCTTCCAGCGCCAGCGCCCCAGCCTGTGGGAATCGATCGCGCCGGAATCGACGTTCAGTTTCCCCAGTGGTCACGCGATGGGGTCGATGACCCTGGCGGTGACCCTGGTACTGCTGGCCTGGAACACCCGCTGGCGCTGGCCGGTGCTGGTGCTGGCCCCGGCGTTCAGCCTTCTGGTCAGCGTATCCCGGGTCTATCTGGGGGTGCATTACCCCTCCGATATCCTGGCCGGATGGTGTGCCGCGCTGGTTTGGGTGGTAGGGTGCTATCTGGTCATGTTCAGTCGCCGGCACCCATGGCGACGTCACGGCTCGCCGCCAGCGAAGGCCAGCGAAGCATCATCACAGGGGGTTTGACGTGGATGACCCTTCGGGGACGTCTACGTGATAGATCAGTTGTTTCGTTGCAGCAGGTTCTGCAAGACAGGGGGCAAGCACCAGGCGCCGTACTGTGATGCGCAAAGCAGATTGCCATTGCCGCATTACGAACGCGCTTGCAGGGTTACGGCACCCTGCCTAGCTTGACCTGCAATGGCCGCATTCGAAGAGGTACGTGAATGACGATTCGAGTCTACCTGGTGGATGACCACGCACTGGTCCGCACCGGGATGAAGATGATTCTGTCGGGGGAAACCGACATCGAGGTGGTGGGCGAAGCCGAGACCGGCGAAGACGCGCTGCGTGAAGTGCGCCAGCTGCTGCCGGACGTGGTGCTGTGCGATCTGCACCTGCCGGGTGTCAGTGGCATGGAAGTGACCGAGCGCATCGTCCGCAGCCATCGCAATACCCGCGTGGTGATCGTGTCGGTGCTGGAGGACGGCCCGCTGCCGAAGCGCCTGCTTGAGGCGGGTGCCGCCGGCTACATCGGCAAGGGCTGCGACGCGCAGGAACTGTTGCGTGCGGTGCGCGATGTGGCGGCCGGTCGACGCTACCTGGGCACCAGCATCGCGCAGAACCTGGCGCTGTCGACGGTGGAGGGCAACGGTTCGCCGTTCGACAGCCTGTCGCCGCGTGAACTGGAAGTGACGCTGCTGCTGACCCAGGGCCTGCGCCAGGAAGACATCGCGCGGCGCCTGAGCCTGAGCGCGAAGACGGTGAACACGCACAAGGCGCGCTTGTTCGAGAAGATGGGAATCCACGACAACATCGCGCTGGCGCGCATGGCGAGCCAGTACGGGCTGGTGGATCCGGCACGGCCGTTGTGAGGGTTTCGGCCAACGGCTGAGCCCCTCGCGGCGTGCGGCAGGATTCGTGGGGTTGGCCCTGCGGAGGGATTGCGCAGGGGACGCCGTGAATCCATCCCTGGAGGCTCGGGCGCGCCATCCATGGCGCTTACGCCCCTGCGCAATCCCTCCGCAGGGCCACGGACAGGTTCCGTGCGCGTCCACCGCGGAATGAAGAAGTAAGAGCAGGAGCGGGTCGCGCGCTTTGCGCGCTCGTCGCCCGGGGTCGGATCCCTTTCCCGGTGGGAAAGGGCTCTGACCGCGTGGTGCGTCAGTGACCGCGCACGCGCTTGATGATCTTCGCCGCGTCGGCGGCGCTGGCGCGGACCTTGTCCCATTCGCCGTCGGCGATCCAGTTGCCCGGTACCATCCACGAACCACCGATGCAGACCACGTTCTTCTGCTCGAGGTATTCGGCGGCGGTGTTTTCGGTGATGCCGCCGGTCGGGCACAGCTTGAGATCGGCGACCGGGCCGGCCAGGCCCTTGATCATCGCCAGCCCGCCCACGGCGGTGGCCGGGAACAGCTTGCACACGCGGAAGCCGCGCGCATACAGCGACAGCAGCTCGGTCGGCGTCGCCGCACCCGGTACCACCGGCAGCGGGGCGGCGGCCAGCGCATCGGCCAGTGCCGGCGGCGTTCCCGGGGTCACCAGGAAATCCGCACCCGCATCAATGGACTGCTGCATCTGCTGCACGGTCAGCACTGTACCCGCGCCCACCACCACATCGGGCAGCTCGCGCTTGAGCATCGCCAGCGCTTCCATCGCCACCGGCGTACGCAGGGTCAGCTCGATCGCCGGCAAGCCCCCTTCCAGCAGCGCCGCACTCACCGCACGCGCCTGGTCCAGCGTATGAATCGTCACCACCGGCAGGATGCCCGCCGCATGCAACAGCTCCGCCGCCTCAACCAGGACACTCACCGCCAACGCATACCCGCAACGCTCTTCAACCCTCAGGCGTCCTTCGCCTCATGCGGCGCCGCCGCTGCCGCCGCATCGTGCCCCAGCTCATACTCGGCGTCGTAATCCCACGGCCCACCATCCGCCGCTGCCGGCCCGCACGAAATCGAAATCGCGCCCTGGTCGGCCGGGCCCACCACGCGACGGTTGATCGCGAACAGATTGCGGCCCAGGTCATGCGCTGCCGGAGCCGTGTTCGCCGCCAACGACCGCGCCGCCCATTCGGCGGCGTCCACCAGCACTTCCAGCGTGCCGGCTTCACCATCCAGGCGGATCATGTCGCCCTCGCGGACCTTCGCCAGCGGGCCACCGCGCGCCGCTTCCGGCGTCACGTGGATGGCCGCCGGAATCTTGCCCGAGGCGCCGGACAGGCGGCCGTCGGTGACCAGCGCCACGCGCCGGCCCTGGTTCTGCAGCAGGCCCAGCAGCGGCGCCAGCGAATGCAGTTCCGGCATGCCGTTCGCACGCGGGCCCTGGTAACGCACCACCGCCACGAAATGCTCGGGCAGCAAACCGCCGGCGTGCAGCTTGTTCAGCACCTGCGGCGCATCGACCACCACCGCCGGTGCCTCGATGCTGCGGTACTGCGGCTTCACCGCCGACAGCTTGATCAGTGACTTGCCGAGGTTGCCGCGCAGCAGGCGCAGGCCACCCTGGCGTTCGAACGGGTTGTCGACGCCGCGCACCACTTCTTCATCGGCGCTGCGCTCCAGGCCCGGCAGGTAGACCAGCTTGCCCTCGCGCAGCTGCGGCTCGCGGGCGTAGTCGGCCATGCCGCCACGCGCCACGCTGACCAGATCGCCGTGCATCAGGCCGGCCTTGATCAGTTCGCCGAACACGAATGCCGGGCCACCGGCGGCGGCGAAGCGGTTCACGTCGGCTTCGCCGTTCGGATACACGCGGGCCAGCAGCGGAATCAGCTGCGAGAGTTCGTCGAAATCGTCCCAGGTCAGCACGATGCCGGCGGCACGCGCCACCGCGATCCAGTGAATGGTGTGGTTGGTCGAGCCGCCCGTGGCCATCAGCGCGATGACCGCGTTGATGATCGCGCGCTCGTCGATGATCCGGCCCAGCGGACGGAAATCGTCGCCCAGCGCGGTGATGTCCAGTGCGCGCTCGGTGGCTTCGCGGGTCAGTGCATCGCGCAGGGCGGTATCCGGGTTGACGAACGACGCACCCGGCAGCTGCACGCCCATGGCTTCCAGCAACACCTGGTTGGAATTGGCGGTGCCATAGAAGGTGCAGGTGCCGGCGCCATGGTACGAGGCGGACTCGGCCTCCAGCAGCTCTTCGCGGGTGGCTTCACCGGCGGCGTAGCGCTCGCGCACTTCGGCCTTCTGCTTGTTCGGAATGCCCGGGGTCATCGGGCCTGCCGGCACGAACACGGCCGGCAGGTGACCGAAGGCCAGCGCACCGATCAGCAGGCCCGGCACGATCTTGTCGCACACACCAAGGTGGATCGTGGTGTCGAACATGTCATGGCTGAGGCCGATGGCCGTCGCCTGGGCGATCACATCGCGCGAGAACAGCGACAGTTCCATGCCGCCACGGCCCTGGGTCACGCCGTCACACATCGCCGGCACCGCGCCGGCCACCTGTGCGGTGGCGCCCAGCTCGCGGGCGATCTGCCGGATCTGCTCCGGATAGGTCTCGAACGGCTGGTGCGCCGACAGCATGTCGTTGTAGGCGGTGATGATGCCGAGGTTCGGCGTTACGCCGCCGCGCAGTCGGCTCTTGTCGGTACCGCCACAGGCGGCGAAGCCATGGGCGAGGTTGCCGCAGCTCAGGCGGCTGCGGAACGGGCCATCGCGCAGGGCGGCGTCGATCGCGGCCAGGTAGGCGGCGCGCCGCCGCCGACTTCAATCAGCCCAGTGGACGCGCAGGCGCGCGCCGTCCAGGTTGATCGCATTGAGGATCGGATACTGCTGGGCGTTGTTGCTGTCCAGCGCCTGGCGCAGCACCTGCAGTTTCTGCTTGCCACGCAGCAGCAGCAGGCGCTGGCGGCACTGGCGCAGGCCGTGCGGGGTGAGCGTGATGCGCAGCGGCCACTGGTTCGCACCGGGGCAGCCGGTGGCATCGAGCGCGGCGTAGGGCAGGGTGCTTTCCAGCGCGCGGGCCAGGTCCTTCGAACCCGGGAACAGCGAGGCGGTGTGGCCGTCATTGCCCATGCCCAGCGCCACCAGGCTCGGCGGCTGGCTGTGCTGGGCCTGCAGGTTGGCGGTGTAGACGCATTCCGGCAGCGGCTTGCCCACGCGCACCAGCGGGTCGAAATGCGCACCTTCGGCACGCTTGAGCAGGTGTTCGCGCACCAGCCAGGCGTTGCTGTCGCGATCTTGCGGCGACAGCCAGCGTTCGTCGGCCAGGCTGACTTCAACCCGGTCCCAGTGCACGTCAAGCTCGGCCAGTGCCTGGTAGACCGGCGCCGGCGTGGTGCCGCCAGACAGCAGGATGCGGGCACGGCCCACTTCGTTGATGTCGTGGTTGAGGGTCTGTGCCATCTCGGCAGCGACCGCCTCGATCCAGCCATCGGCGTCGCCGTGCTGGATGAACTCGATGCGGTCGTCGTGGAAGGTGGTGGGACTCATGCGGCAACTCCAGGTGCGTCACGTTCGGCGTCGGCGGCATAGGCGGCGGCGCCCAGCAGCCCGGCGTGGGGATGCATCACCGCCAGCGACGGCACCCGCGCCATGATCGAAGAGAAGCGGCCCTTGTGCTCGAATCGCTGGCGGAACCCGGAGTGCTGCAGCGAATCGAGCATCTTCGGGGTCAGGCCGCCGGTCAGGAACACGCCGTCCCAGGCGCCCTGGGTCAGCACCAGGTCACCGGCGATGGCGCCGAACACAGCGCAGAACACGTCCACCGTGCGCATCGCCTGCGGGTCGCCGTGCAGCGCACGGGCAGTCACGTCCACTGGCTGCAGCTGTCCCGGATCGATGCCGGCCATTTCGCACACGGCGCGATGGATGTTGACCAGGCCGGGGCCGCAGATCAGCCGTTCGTTGGAGACGCGCCCGAACTGCTCGGACAGGATCTCCAGGATGCGGATTTCCTCGGGGGTTCCCGGCGGGAAGCTGACATGGCCGCCTTCGGTTTCCAGCGGATAGCAGCGCCCGTGGCGCAGGATCAGGCCGCCGACACCCAGGCCCGTTCCCGGGCCGATCACCGCGTAGTTGCGCGGCTGTCCAGGTTTGCCCGGTACCCAGGCTGCGCCACCGACCTGGATCACGTCTTCTGGCTGCAGCAGCGAGATCGCCATCGCCTGTGCGGCGAAGTCGTTGATCAGGTGCAGTTCGTCGAAGCCGAGCATTGCCGCGGTGCGGCTGCGCGAGATCACCCATGGGTGGTTGGTGATGCGCGCCTCGTCACCATCGACGCGGCCCGCCACCGCGAACACGCCACGGCCCGCGCTGGCACCGATCTGTTCGAGGTGATGACGTGCGGCGTCGCCCAGCGACGGAAACTCCGCCACCGCGTATTCGCGGATGCTGTCCTTCAGCAGCGGCGCGTCCAGCGAGGTATCGGCCAGTGCGAAACGGGCGTTGGTGCCCCCGATGTCGGCGACCAGCACCGGCTGCGAGCCGACACTCATGCCGAGGCTCCGCTGTCCGGCGCATCCACGTCCTGCGGCAGGAACTCCGTTGCGTTGCCCGGGCCCCACTGGCCGGCGGGGTAGGGTTCCAGCGGCAGCCTGGCTTCCTTCCAGGCATCGGCGACGCTGTCGATCCAGGCCCAGGCCGCGCGGACTTCGTCGTCGCGCACGAACAGCGTGTGGTTGCCGTTGAAGGCATCCAGGAACAGGCGCTCGTAGGCGATGCGGCGGTGCAGGCCGGTCGGCACCGACAGTTCCAGTTCCAGCGGGTGCAGTTCCAGCGCGCCCCATTCCGGGCCGGCCAGGCTGCTCATCAGGCCCAGCTCGATGTTCTCCTGCGGCTGCAGCTGGAACACCAGGCGGTTCGGTGCGGCCTGCGCACGCTGCGGGCGCTCGAACAGCCAGTGGGTGACCGGCTTCAGCGTGACTACCACGCGGGTGGTGCGCTCGGGCAGGCGCTTGCCGGTGACCAGGTGGAACGGCACGCCGCTCCAGCGCCAGTTGTCGATATGCGCGGTGACGCCGGCGAAGGTTTCCACGTCGCTGCCTTCCGGCGGCTGGTAGGCCTGCGCCGGCTGGCCGTTGATGGTGCCGGCGGTGTAGCGGCCGCGGATGCTGTCACGCGCGGCGTGCTTGGCATCGAGCGGGCGCAGTGCGCGCAGTACCTTGACCTTCTCGTCGCGGATGCGGTCGGCTTCCAGCGAGGCCGGCGGCTCCATCGCCACCATGCACAGCAGCTGCAGGATATGGCTCTGGACCATGTCACGCAGCGCACCGGAACGGGCGTAGTAGGCGTCACGGCCATCCACGCCTTCGCTTTCGGCGACCAGGATGTGCACCGATTCGATGTAGTTGCGGTTCCATACCGCTTCCAGCAGCGTGTTGCCGAAGCGCAGTGCGATCAGGTTCTGCACCGCGGCCTTGCCCAGGTAGTGGTCGAGGCGGAACACGCGGTCCTCGTCGATCCACTGGCCGATGGTGGAGATGATCTCTTCAGCGCTTTCGCTGTCGCTGCCGATCGGCTTCTCCAGCATCAGCCGTGCCGGCGCGGCGAGGGCGCCGCCCTTGGCCAGGCCTTCGCAGGTGGAGATGTACAGGCCCGGCGGGATGGCCAGGTAGCTGACGCACTTGCGGTGCACCAGGTCGGAGACCGCGGCGGCCACCGAGTCGACGTCGCGCAGGTCCACCGAGCGGTAGTCGATGCGGCGCAGCAGCCCGGCGATGTCGTCCTGCGTAGCCATCGGCATGGCCTGCTGCAGGCGCGGCCGCAGGATGTCATGGAAGGCTTCGGTGTCATGCCCGGACAGGGCCAGTGCGCGGATGCGGAAGTCCTCCGGCAGCAGGCCGTCGCCGAGCAGGCGAAGCAGCGAAGGGAACAGGTAGCGCTGGGCCAGATCACCTGTGGCACCGAACAGGAAGAGGGTGTCGTGCATCGCTCGAGTTTCAGATCCGGGTGACATCGTTGTCAATCGCTTCATGGCTGGGTTCGGGGGACATCCGCGCAACTGCCTGTCCGAGGTTCGTCGGGCGGGTTTCCCGGGGCTCCGGAAGACCGTTCCAATCGAAACCACTACCTCGGCGGAACCTTCGTTCAATCGCCGACGCAGATCGGTGCGCACCGATCATCGGATAGTGCCACGTGAAAACGTTTACATGGCAGAATGGGCAACTGTATTCGATTGCAGTGCTCGCCGCCATGCGGTGGGCGCGCAATCATCACTGCCATCGGGAGGGCCGAGGCAGTCCCAAAAGACAGCCCGGCTTCGGGCGGACCGGATTAGGTGATATGGCAAAAGTGCAGTTGCAGGGTGTGCGCAAGGTCTATGACAACGGCCAGGTCGCGGTGAAGGACGCCAGCTTCGAGGTCGCCGATGGCGAGCTGATGGTGCTGGTCGGCCCGTCCGGCTGTGGCAAGTCGACCCTGCTGCGGATGGTGGCTGGGCTGGAAGAGATCAGCGGCGGCACGCTGACCATCGGCGATCGCGTGGTCAACGACGTGGCGCCGAAGGATCGCGACATCGCGATGGTGTTCCAGAGCTATGCGCTGTACCCGCACATGACCGTGGCCGAGAACCTGGCCTTCGGCCTGAAGCTGCGCGGCCATGACAAGGCGACGATCGACAGGCGCATCGCCGAGGCGGCGCAGACGCTGGGCCTGACCGAGATGATGGACAAGCTGCCCAAGGCGATGTCCGGCGGCCAGCGCCAGCGTGTTGCGCTGGGCCGCGCGCTGGTGCGTGAGCCGGCGGTGTTCCTGCTCGACGAGCCGCTGTCCAACCTGGATGCCAAGCTGCGCCACAGCGTGCGCACCGAGATCGCGCAGCTGCACCGCAAGCTGGGCACCACCATGATCTACGTGACGCACGACCAGGTCGAAGCGATGACCCTGGGCCAGCGCATCGTGGTGCTGAAGGACGGCGTCATCCAGCAGATCGACACGCCGATGGCGCTGTACGACCGCCCGGCCAATCTGTTCGTGGCCGGCTTCCTCGGCAGCCCGGCGATGAACGTGCTGCGTGGCACGCTGCAGGGTGATGCCGGTGGCGTGACCGTGGTTGATGGCGAATGGCGCGCGCCGCTGGGCCAGGCCACGATCGATCCGGCGTGGCTGCAGAAGCCGATCGCGGTGGGCGTGCGCCCGGAGCACCTGCAGCCGGCGACCGCCGACGATGCACATGCGTTCAACGCCCGCATCGAAGGCATCGAACCGGTCGGCAACGAGATCTTCGTCAACCTGAGCAGTGGCCAGCATGCGCTGACCATGCGCGTGGCGCCGCAGGCGCTGCCGGCGGTGGGTGAGCAGATCCGCGTGGCGATCCACCCGCAGGGGCTGCATTTCTTCAACCCGGAAACCGGCGAGCGCCTGTAATCGGTAGCGCCGGCTGCTGGCCGGCACTACCATTCATTCGCTGAAGGCGTGCGGCCCAATGGTCCGCACCCACCAAAGCGGCGGGTGGATTCAGCGCGCCAATCCGTCCAGCAATGGCATGCGCTGCGCGATGGCATCGCCGACCTGCAGATCGGCGTCACTGGCCTCCAACGGCAACACCGCCAGCGCCAGGTCACCGGCTACGCTGGCGATCGTGCCCAGCGCCGCGCCGTCCTGCTGCACGCCATCACCGGCCTGCGCCGGCTGCGCGGTATGCAGCAGCTGCACCGCGCGCTTGGCTTTGCCGAGGAAGTGGGTGCGGGCGACGATTTCCTGGCCCGGGTAGCAGCCCTTCTTCACGCTGTAGCCGTTCAGGCGATCCAGCCCCAGTTGCTGCGGAGTCCACACCTCGCGCTGGCTTTCCTCAAGCCGGGGCAGGCCGTAGCGCAGATCGGCCTGGCGCCAGGCCAGGGCGAAGGCCGCCTCATCGGCCTCGCTGCCGGCGGCGAAGGCGTCGGTAGCGGCGATGCGCAGGGTGCGCGGCAGGGCATCGCTGCCCAGGTCCAGCTCCCAGCCATCACCTGCGGCGTGCGCAATGGCGGCGCCACTGGCCGCCTCGGGCGCGGTGAAGGCGCCGGCCACCGCCAGGTCGCTGCGCACCAGCACCCTCACCTTGCGGCGGAACACGAAGCGCTGCAGTTGCGACGCAATCGCATCGGCATCGCCGTCGGCCAGCACCAGCATCACATGGTCTTCGGCCAGCCGAAGCAGCTGGAACACCGCCAGGGTGCGGCCCTTGGCACTCAGCCAGGCACTCCACTGCCAGTGCAGCAGGGGCAGGGCGGTGACATCGCTGCTGAACTGGGCGTGGGCGAAAACGGCCGCATCGACACCCTGCAGGCTCAGCAGCTGGTGGCCGGGAAGGCGCGGATATCCGACGAAAGCAGGGGGCAGGTTGTCAGGCACGTGAACGAGGTCTAAAATTTGTGCGTTGCGAGACCGAACATGATAGGCCAAACAACCCCCACTCCCGACGACGAATCTGAAGCCCCGCTGGTCCCTGCGGCACCCGTGCCCGTGGAACAGGAAAAAGCAGAAGAATTCGGCGGCCGCGGCGGACTTGATCCGGTGCGGTACGGCGATTGGGAGAAAAACGGACGCTGCATCGATTTCTGATCAGCATTGAGCCAACGCGGCCGTGTGCCGCCCAGCCGAGACAACGAGCCCAGCGAATGGCGACCAGACAACGCCCACTTTCCCCGCACCTTCAGGTGTATCGCTGGCAGATTCAGATGGCCACCTCGATCCTGCATCGAGCCACTGGCGTCTTTCTGTCTGTTGGTGCCCTCATCATCGCCGCCGGCCTGCTGGCCCTGATGATGGGGCCCGAGTCCTGGAACTGCTTCACCGGCCATGCCGGGGCCTGGTATGGCCGCGTGTTCCTGTTCGCGTGGACATGGTCGTTCGCCTATCACCTGTGCAATGGCATCCGCCATGTGGTGCAGGACTTCGCCATCGGCTTCAGCATTCCCGCCTTCATCCGCAGCAGCTGGCTGTCGGTCACCGGCAGCCTGGTGATCACCCTGCTGGTGTGGGCCTATGTGATGTTCGGAGGTGCCGCGTGAGCAGGTTCCGTACCCCGTTGAAGAGCGTGCGCGGCCTTGGTTCGGCCAAGACCGGCACCGAACACTTCGTGCACCAGCGCCTGACTGCCGCCGCCCTGGTGGTGCTGGGCATCTGGTTCCTGGTCTTCGTGCTGAGCCTGCTGGGTTCGGACTACGCGACCGCCGCCGCCGCCGTGGCCAAGCCGTGGAATGCCGTGCCGCTGATCGGCCTGCTGATCGCCATGTTCTGGCACGCGCAGCTCGGCATGCAGGTCGTGCTGGAAGACTACATCCACGAATCGCTGCTGGCCCTGGTGCTGCAGACCGCGGTGAAGTTCGTCGCCGTGCTCGGCATGATCGTCAGTGTGTTTGCGGTGGGCCGCATCGCCCTCGGCGTTGCCTGAGCCCAGGCACCAAGACAGGAATCCAGATTAGATGTCCGCTTACAAGATCACCGAACACAAGTACGACATGGTCGTGGTCGGCGCCGGCGGCGCCGGCCTGCGCGCCACGTTCGGCCTGGCCGCCAAGGGCCTGCAGACCGTGTGCCTGACCAAGGTCTTCCCGACCCGTTCGCACACTGTTGCCGCCCAGGGCGGTATCTCGGCCGCACTCGCCAACATGGGCGAGGACGACTGGCGCTACCACTTCTTCGACACCATCAAGGGTTCGGACTGGCTGGGCGACCAGGACGCCATCGAATACATGTGCCGTGAGGCCATCCCGGCCATCATCGAGCTCGAGCACTACGGCGTGCCGTTCTCGCGCACCGCCGAAGGCAAGATCTACCAGCGTCCGTTCGGTGGCATGACCACCAAGTACGGCGAAGGCCCGGCGGCGCAGCGTACCTGTGCGGCGGCCGACCGTACCGGCCACGCGATGCTGCACACGCTATACCAGCAGTCGCTGAAGCACGACGCACGCTTCATGATCGAGTACTTCGCGCTCGACCTGATCTTCGATGAAGAGGGCGCCTGCCGCGGTGTGCTGGCCCTGGACATGTCCGATGGCACCCTGCACCTGTTCCGCGCCCAGGGCGTGGTGCTGGCCACCGGCGGTTACGGCCGTGCCTACTTCAGCGCCACCTCGGCGCACACCTGCACCGGCGACGGTGGCGGCCTGGCCATGCGTGCCGGCATCGCCATGCAGGACATGGAGTTCGTGCAGTTCCACCCGACCGGCATCTACGGCGCCGGCTGCCTGATCACCGAGGGTGTCCGCGGTGAAGGCGGCATCCTGCGCAACAGCAGCGGCGAGCGCTTCATGGAGCGCTATGCACCGCACTACAAGGACCTGGCCTCGCGCGACGTGGTCAGCCGTTCGATGACCATCGAGATCCGCGAAGGCCGCGGCGTCGGTGAGCACAAGGACCACATCCTGCTCGACCTGACCCACCTCGGCCCGGGCGTGATCGACGACAAGCTGCCGGGCATCGCCGAAAGCGCCCGCATCTTCGCCGGCGTCGACGTGCACAAGCAGCCGATCCCGGTCATCCCGACCGTGCACTACAACATGGGCGGCATCCCGACCAACTACCACGGCGAAGTCGTGCGCAAGGTCGGCGACAACCCCGATGCGGTGGTGCCGGGCCTGTACGCCATCGGCGAAGCGGCCTGCGTGTCCGTGCACGGCGCCAACCGCCTGGGCTCGAATTCGCTGCTGGACCTGGTGGTGTTCGGTCGTGCGGTGGCCAACCGCTGCGCCGAGACCATCAAGCCGGGCGCATCGCACAAGCCGCTGCCGGCCGATGCCTGCGACAAGGCGCTGGGCCTGCTGGACAAGCTGCGCCACGCCAACGGCGATACCCCGACCTCGGTCATCCGCGATCGCATGCAGCGCACCATGCAGGCCGACGCGGCGGTCTTCCGCACCAGCCAGACGCTGAAGGAAGGCTGCGAGAAGATGGACAAGATCTTCGACTCGTTCCAGGACGTGAAGGTCTCCGACCGTTCGCTGGTGTGGAACTCGGACCTGATCGAGACCTACGAGCTGAACAACCTGCTGCTCAACGCGGTGGCGACGATCAACTCGGCCGAACAGCGCAAGGAAAGCCGCGGCGCGCATGCGCACGAGGACTTCCCGGACCGCGACGATGTCAACTGGCAGAAGCACACCCTGGTCAGCGTCGACGAGAAGGGCAAGTGCAGCTTCGACTACCGTCCGGTGCACATGTACACGTTGACCGACGACGTGTCCGTAGTGCCGCCGAAGCCGCGCGTGTACTGATCCGACCCCGCCTACCATGCAATCCGCGCCCACGGGCGCGGGCCGCCTGAGCCAACGAGAGCAGCCATGGCCGAGTTTTCACTCCCCAAGAATTCCAAGATCACGAAGGGCAAGCACTTCCCCGTCAAGAACGGCGGCAAGAACGTGCGCACCTTCAAGATCTACCGCTGGAGTCCGGACGACGACAGCAACCCGCGCACTGATACCTATGAAGTCGATCTGGACGCCTGTGGCCCGATGGTCCTGGACGCCCTGATCAAGATCAAGAACGAGATCGACCCGACCCTGACCTTCCGCCGCTCCTGCCGCGAAGGTATCTGTGGCTCGTGCGCGATGAACATCGACGGCACCAACACCCTGGCCTGCACCCGAGCCATCTCGGACTGCGGCAAGAAGGAAGTGCCGATCTATCCGCTGCCGCACATGAACGTGGTCAAGGACCTGGTTCCTGACCTGACCCACTTCTACGCGCAGTACGCGTCGATCAAGCCGTGGATCCGCACCCAGACCCCGGCACCGCCGGACCGTGAGCGCCTGCAGTCGCCGGAAGACCGCAAGAAGCTGGACGGCCTCTACGAGTGCATCCTGTGCGCCTGCTGCTCGACCAGCTGCCCGAGCTACTGGTGGAACGGCGAGCGTTACCTGGGCCCGGCGATCCTGCTGCAGGCCTACCGCTGGATCATCGACTCGCGCGATGAGGACACCGGTGCGCGCCTGGACGATCTGGAAGATCCGTTCAAGCTGTACCGCTGCCACACCATCATGAACTGCGCCCGGACCTGTCCGAAGGGCCTGAACCCGGCGCTGGCGATCGCCGAGATCAAGAAGCTGATGATGGAACGCCGCGCCTGATACGGCGCCGGGTAGTTGCATGACCCCAGCAGAGCCACGCCATGCGTGGCTTTGCTGTATCTGGAGAAGCACGATGGAAGAAGATGTTCTGCTGAAGAAGCTGCGCTGGCGTTGCCGCCGCGGCATGCGCGAACTGGACCAGTTGTTCGGCCGTTACCTGGACCACGAATGGAGCACTGCGCCGACCGAAGAGCGCGAGGTTTTCCTGTTCCTGCTCGATTGCGAGGACGATAAGTTGTGGCGCTGGTTCATGGGCTATGAGGCCTGCCCGCATGCGCACGCGATCCCTCTCATGCAGAAGATCCTCGCCCTCAAGCCTTGAGTGGCGTCCCTCGCGGCTGCAGGCCGCCGCCCAGCTGGCGGTGCTGCTGGCCGCGCCCTGGCTGCTGCGCGCCTCGGAGCTGCCGCCACGCCTGCTGATGCCCGCCGTGCTGCTGGCCTGGGGCCTTGGCCTGGCCGAGCTGGCCTGGCGGCTGCGCAGGCCGCGCCTGCAGGTGCGGCTGCCGCCGCTTCCCGAGCCGCTGCAGGTGGCCGGGCAGGACATCGAGGTGCCACGGCTGGTGGTGCGTGGTGCCTGGCTGTTGTTGTCCTGGCGTGAGGGCCGACGCCGTCGGCGCCTGTTGTTCTGGCCGGATGTGCTCGATTCCGGGCAGCGACGTGAACTGCGACTGGCCGTGGCCGCACGTGCCGTTTCCCGTCGGCCGCGTACGATGGCACCATAAGCTGAATTGACTGGCGTGCCTGCATGTTCAAACCCATCCCCGTGGCGATCGGCCTGCGCTATCTGCGCGCCAAGCGCCGCAACGGCTTCATCTCCTTCATCTCGATGGCATCGATCCTGGGCATCGCGCTCGGCGTCACGGTGCTGATCACCACGCTGGCGGTAATGAGCGGTTTCCAGAAGGAAATCCGCAGCCGCCTGCTGCAGATGACCGCGCACACCACCATCAGTCGCGACGGCGAGCCGATGCCGGACTGGATGCGTGTGGTCGACATCGCCAGCAAGGACCCGCGCGTGGCGGGTGCCGCGCCGTACATCGAGATCCAGTCGATGATCAGTGGCCCGCGCGTCCAGGGCGCGATCATCCAGGGCATCGACCCGGCGCTGGAGCCGAAGGTGTCGGTGATCGACAAGAAGGTCACCAAGGGCAGCTATGACAGCCTCAAGCCGGGCAGCTTCAACCTGCTGCTGGGCAAGGAGCTGGCGATCTGGCTGGGCGTGGACGTCGGCGACCAGGTACTGGTGACCTTCGCCGAAGTGCAGGGCACGCCTGCCGGCGCAGTGCCGCGGATGAAGCGTTTCACCGTCAGCGGCATCTTCGAAGCCGGTTACAACGAGGTCGACCGTGGCGTCGGCTTCGCCAACATGCAGGACCTGGAGCGCGTGCTGCGCAGTGACGGTGCCACCGGCGTGCGGCTGAAGCTGCACGACATGGACCGCTCGCTGGAGGTGGGCGTGGACCTGGCGCAGAGCCTCGGTGGCGCCTACCGCGTGAGTGACTGGACCCAGCAGAATGCCAACCTCTACCACTCGCTGCGCATGGAGAAGGTGGTGATGGGCATCCTGCTGTCGCTGATCATCGCCATGGGCGCGTTCAACCTGGTGTCCTCGCAGGTGATGCTGGTCACCGACAAGCAGGCCGATATCGCGATCCTGCGCACCCTCGGCCTGACCCCGGGCGGGGTGATGCAGGTGTTCATGGTGCAGGGTTCGCTGATCGGCATCTTCGGCACCCTGGCCGGGCTGATCGGCGGCATCACCCTGACCCTCAACCTCGAACGCATTCTCGGTGCCATCGAGGCGGTGTTCAACGTCAAGCTGATGCCTGAGGACGTGTACTACATCACCGGCCTGCCGACCGACATGCAGACCGGCGACGTGGTGGCGATCACCGTGGTCGCGCTGCTGATGAGCTTCCTGGCCACCCTGTATCCCGCCTGGCGGGCAGCACGCACCCAGCCGGCGGAGGCCCTGCGCTATGAATAAGGTCTTCAACCGTGGCGATGAAGTGATCCGCGCCGAAGCACTGGGCAAGACCTACGCCGAAGGGCGCATGCAGACCCCGGTGTTCGATGGCCTGGACCTGACCGTGACCGCCGGCGAGACGGTGGCGATCATCGGTGCGTCCGGCGCCGGCAAGAGCACGCTGCTGCACCTGCTGGGCGGGTTGGATGTTCCGACCGCTGGCGAGGTCTATGTGACGGGCCAACGCATGTCGGCGCTGTCGGATACCGCGCGCGGCCTGCTGCGCAACCAGGCGCTGGGCTTCGTCTACCAGTTCCATCACCTGCTGCCGGAATTCACCGCGCTGGAAAACGTGATGATGCCGGTGCTGCTGGCCGGTACCGCCGTGGCCGAGGCGTCCAGCCGCGCAACGGCCCTGCTGGAGGCGGTCGGCCTCGGCCATCGCCTGGACCACAAGCCGGGCGAGCTGTCCGGTGGCGAACGCCAGCGTGCCGCGGTGGCGCGTGCACTGGTCAACCACCCGGCCTGCGTGCTCGGCGACGAGCCGACCGGCAACCTGGATGACCGCACCGCCGGCACCGTGTTCGACCTGATGCTGGAACTCAACCGTGCCCGCCACACCAGCCTGGTGCTGGTCACCCACGACCGCAGCCTGGCGCGTCGCCTCGATCGGGTGCTGGAACTGCGCGAAGGGCGGCTGCACGCGTTGGCCCACGCCGACGTCTGAGGCGCTGGGCCCGCATTGGTAGAAGCCGACCTTGGTCGGCTGCTGCTGCGGGGCAAGCGCCAACCAAGGTTGGCGACTACCGGATTCCGGAGCCTTGGGCCTGCTTTGGTAGAGGTCGACCTTGGTCGACCGCCGACCGGCGGCTGAATGGGGGCCCGGTCGTCGCACGGACGCCACCCTGGCAGGCGCATGATGGCGACAGTACCCCGAGGAGATCGCCATGAAGACCCCGATCCTGATGGCCGGCCTCTGCCTGGCTCTGGCCGCCTGTGCGACCACCGGCCGGCTCAGCAGCGCCGAGAAGCTGGACCTGTACCGTGCGCATGCCGGTGCGCCGCAGAACGACATGCAGTTCTTCGGCAGCCTCAATGGCTGGACCGAACTGGGAGACAGCGCGCTGGCGGTATGGACCCGCCCCAGCGAAGCCTATCTGCTGGAGTTGAACGGCCCCTGCCAGGACCTGACGTTTGCCACCGCCATCGGCCTGACCAGCCAGATGAATCGCGTTTCGACGCGCTTCGACAAGGTGCTGGTGCGCGACCCCACGGGCGGCCCACGCATGCCGTGCTTCATCAAGAGCATCCGCAAGCTGGATGTGAAGGCGTTGCGCGCGTCCGAGCAGGAGCTGCGCCAGGCCCAAGTGCAGGAGCGCGAGGAAGACACGAAATAGCGGCGTAGTGCCGGCCGGCTTCTCCGCGTCCTTCTCGAACAGGAACTTGACCAGTTCGCCTTCCAGGAACGCGCGGTGTTCGGGCGTGCGGGGCGAAAGGCGGTTTTCGTTGATCAGCATGGTCTGGTGCGCCAGCCACGCCGACCAGGCCTGCTTGCCGATGTTGTTGAAGACGCGCTGGCCCAGTTCGCCGGGGTAGGGCACGAAGTCCAGGCCCTCGGCATCGCGTTGTTCGTACTGGCAGAAGACGGTTCGGGACATGGCACTCACTCGTGGTTGCGGGGTTTCTTGGAATTTCGTTTCGGCGCCTTGATGGCGGTGCCGTCGAGCAGCTTGCGGATCGGCGCGGGCAGGCCCAGCGCGGGCAGTTCGTCGGCAGCGACCCAGCGCAGCGTGGGTTCTTCCACGCGCAGGCCGCTTACCTGCCGTGACAGTACCTGCAGATGCAGCTTGTAGTGGCTGAAGGTGTGCTGCAGCACCGGCAGTTCCTCGGCATCTTCCAATGAACCGTCGACGTGCGCATCGAACCAGTCCTGCAGCATGCTGCCGGCTTCGGCCTGCGGCAGGGTCCACAGCTGCGCCCAGATGCCGGTGTCCGGCCGTTTCTGCAGCAGCACGCGCTGTTGGGCGTCGCGCAGCAGCAGCGCCACCGCTTCGCGTTCGGGCAGCGTCTTGACGGGCTTGGGCGTGGGCAGTTCGGCAGTGCGGCCTTCGCGGCGCGCCATGCAGTCGTCGTGCAGCGGGCAGATCACGCAGGCCGGTTTCGCGCGGCTGCAGACGGTCGCGCCCAGGTCCATCTGCGCCTGGGTGTAGTCGGCCATGCGCCCGCCTGGGACCTGCGCCACATGTGCCTCGGCGATCGCCCACAGCTGCTTCTCGATGGCCGGCAGGCCGGGGAAGCCGTCGATGCCGTGGTAGCGGCTGAGTACGCGCTTGACGTTGCCGTCGAGGATCGCGAACGGGTCGTTCCAGGCCTGGCTGAGGATCGCGCCAGCGGTGCTGCGGCCGATGCCGGGCAGCGCGTGCAGTGCATCGAAATCGCGCGGCAGGTCGCCGCCGTACAGTTCCACGCAGCGCTTGGCCGCGGCATGCAGGTTGCGTGCGCGGGCGTAGTAGCCGAGCCCGGCCCACTGCGCCATCACCGCGTCGTTGCTGGCCGCGGCAAGGTCGGGCAGGGTCGGGAAGTGCTGCAGGAACCGCTGGAAATACGGGATGACCGTGGCCACCTGGGTCTGCTGCAGCATGATCTCCGACAGCCAGACCCGGTACGGGCTGCGCGGGTGCTGCCAGGGCAGGTCGTGGCGGCCGTGGCCGTCGAACCAGTGCAGCAGGCGGCGGACGAAGCCGTCTTCCTCGGCAGTGTTGGCGCTGGCGTGCGGCTGGCGTGGCATCGGTGTTCCGGAGGAGGGCAGCCACCATGGGGTGGCTCTACCGGTTCCAGTAGAGCCACCCCACGGGGGGCTGCGCGGTATATCAGGCGCCCAGCGCTTCAGGCAGCAGGGCGTCGACGAAGGCTTCCGGATCGAACACGCGCAGGTCTTCCGGGCGCTCGCCGATGCCGGCGAAGCGGATCGGGATGCCGAACTCGCGGGCGAGCGCGAACACCACGCCGCCCTTGGCGGTGCCGTCCAGCTTGGTCACCACCAGGCCGGTCACGTTCACCGCGGCATTGAACTGGCGCAGCTGCGACAGCGCGTTCTGGCCGGTGGTGCCATCGATCACCATCAGCACCTCGTGCGGGGCGGTGGGGTCGATCTTGCCGAGCACGCGGCGGATCTTGCCCAGTTCGTTCATCAGCCCGGACTGGGTGTGCAGGCGGCCGGCGGTGTCGGCGATCAGCACCGAGGTGCCGCGGGCCTTGCCGGCCTGCAGCGCATCGAATGCCACCGATGCGGCATCGGCGTTCTGGCCCTGGGCGACCACGGCCACGCCGTTGCGCTCGCCCCAGGCCTGCAGCTGGGCCACGGCGGCGGCGCGGAAGGTGTCGCCGGCGGCCAGCATCAGGCTGTGGCCCTCGTCCTTGAAGCGCTTGGCCAGCTTGCCGATGGTGGTGGTCTTGCCAACGCCGTTGACGCCGACGGTGAGCACCACGAAGGGCTTGGCAGTGCGGTCGATCACCAGCGGCTTGGCCACCGGCTGCAGGATCGCGATCAGTTCGCTGCGCAGCGCGGCCAGCAGCGCATTGGCGTCGGCGAATTCGCGCGACTTCATGCGCTTGCGCAGGCCTTCCACCAGGTCGGTGGTGGCGCCCACGCCGACGTCGGCGGTAATCAGCGCGGTTTCCAGCTCGTCCAGCAGGTCGTCGTCGAGCTTGGGATTGCGCGAGAACAGGCCGCCGAAGCTGCGTGCGATGACGCTGTTGCGCAGGCGTTCGCGCCAGCCCGGCTTGCCGGCCGGAGCCGGGGCGGCGTCGACCAGCACCGGCAGATCAGCGGCGGGCGCAGCCGGTGCTTCGGCCGGGGTGACCGGCGCCAGCGGTGCGAGTACGGCTGCAGCGGCCAGGGCTTCGGCTTCGAAGTCTTCTGCGGCGATGATGCGTTCCGCGGCCGGCGGTGCCGGTGCGGCGGCCGGCGCTTCGGGCACTGCGACCGGCGCAGGTGCAGGCGTCGGCGTGGGCGTGGCAGCCTCGGGCGTGTTCAGCGCGGCTGGCGGAGCGGCCGGGGCTTGGTCGACCGGGGCAGCGGACGGGAATGCCGCCGCCAGCTCTTCAGCCGAGTAGTGCTGGGTCTTGGGCGCCTCGGTTGCGGGGGCGTCCTGGGGCTTCTTGCGGCGGAAAAAACTGAGCATTGGCAAAAGGCGCTGAAATCAGAGGGATATGCTACCACTCGGGCCTGTCGGGCCGATGTGGACTCAAGGACGCGGCCTGCCGGCCGTTAACCGGTCCGGAGGGCTGCGCAGGGTGGCCCGGAGACCGCCATGAACAACGTGATGGGAATGGCCCTCGGCGGAATGCGTGCGGCCCAGCAGGGTGTGCAGGTGGCCGCACACAACGTGGCCAACCTGGCGACCCCCGATGCCCAGCACCTGCAGCTGCAGCGTGGTGCCGCGGAGCAGGGCGGGGTGCAGGCTGTGGTGACGACTACCGGCACCGAATCCGGCGCGCCGCTCGGCGACCTGCTGGCGGCCCGGGCCGAAGTGCTGGCGTTCGACGCCAACGCCTCGGTGATCCGCCGCGAGGACCAGATGCTGGGCTCGTTGCTGGACCGGGACGCCTGAGCCGCTAGGCTTTGGTGGGTGCCAACCGCTGCCCTTGGTGGGTGCCAACCTTGGTTGGCAC